>NZ_JBHWZP010000059.1:0-36603 GCF_042728395.1 Streptomyces sp. NPDC060205 | reverse complement strand
GGGCCCGTCGGAGCCGTCGGCGTCACCGTGGGGCGGTGACGCCCCAGGACCCCACCTCGCGATGTCCGGAGTCGTAGAGGGCCGACCCGTCACCGGGTCGCAGCTCGTAGTGCCGGAGGTTCCCGCCCCGGTAGCGCAACGGCTCGGGAAGGCGGTCCGGCAGGTCTCCTCAGTCCTCGGGAGCCGGAGGAGGCGCGGGAGGCAGTTCCGCCAGGGGCGGGAAGCGGCCCAGGAGGCCGCAGGCGCGTAACAGGCGGTGGATGCGGGGCTGGTCGGACACCAGGCGCAGGGTGCCGCCGCGCTCGGTGGCCCGGCGCTCGGCCCGGCACAGCACCCGCAGCCCCGAGCAGTCGAAGAACTGGACCTTCCGCAGGTCCACCACGACCTGCGGCACGCCGCCCGAGGTCAGGGCGTCCAGGTGCTCGCCCAGGGCGCCGGCCGTCGCCATGTCGATCTCACCGAGCACCTCGACGACGGTACAACCGGGACCCGGGTAGCTGTGCGCATACGGATTCGCCGGGGGCGGCCGTAACTCCGCCGCGCTCTCGGCTCCGGGGTGCGCCGTGCCTGCGAGCCCGGGTTCCTCGGTGCCGCCCTCGGGCGGACCGGCGGCGTGATCATGGGGTTGGGGTGGCATGTCGGCTCCACCTCGTACAGGGACAGGCGTATTCGATCTCGGTTGTTACCCGTAGTGCGCCGGAACCATCCATACCGCCCGCAACGCAAGATCTAGTTCACTCGACCTAGTGAACTTCGGCCGTAGCAGTTGACTTTTGGTCTTTTTGTTTGCTCAACGCGCCCTGTTCATGGGGGTGTTGTCGCCGTACAGTCGCCGTGCTGCCCCGGTCCCTGGCTGCACGACGCGATTGCACGACTGTCTGGCCAAGGAGGGTTGGCGGTGGGAACGCCGGTACGCGATTCCTCGGACGGGCCCGCACTGCTCACCGAGCACGGGCTCATGGAACCTGTCCGGGAGATGGAGTTCACGGCCCATTTCGACCGCCAGGACGGGGAGTTCGCGGCCCAGGCCGCCGCCGTGGCGGTGACGCAGGTCATCGACGCCCCGCTGTCGTTCGTCTCACCGGTCCTCGACGCGGGCTGCTCCGCGAGCAGATGTCTGCTGGCGCGCAGTGCCGCCGACGCCTGCCGGATCGTCCTCAGGGCGGACCCCTCGGGCATCACCGTCGCGGCCACCGACGACGTCGCGGTCCCGCTGGACGCCGGCGATCCGTCCGGTGCCAAGAACCTGCCGCTGCTCGCCGTCGTCGACGGACTGAACGTGCACCACGGCCCCGACGGCCATGTCTGGGTCGTGTGGAAGGGGTCGTGGCGACGGACCGGCCTGCCCCAGGGCGGGCCCGTACAGTCTTAATGCATATGATGCGCAAGTGCGCGACTACTGCATAAGAACGGCGACCCCCGACGACGTCGACGGCGCCCGCTCCGTGATGCTCGACACCGTGTACCGGGACTTCGGCACAGGGTACGTACCCCGCTGGCACCGGGACATCATCGACCTCCACGGCGCCTACGTCGCGCCCGTCCGCCACACCCTGCTGGTCGCGGTCGACCGGCGGGACGGCACGGTGGCCGCGACCGCCGCCCTCGACGCGCGCGGCCCGGCCCACCCGCCGAACCCCCGTCACGTGGCCGAGCGCTACCCCTCCGGCGAGACCGCCCAGCTGCGCCGGGTCTACGTCCGCCCCGAGGACCGCAGACAAGGGCTGGCCCGCCGGCTCGTCGCGGGTCTGCTCGACTTCGCGGTGGCCGACGGCGGCTATCGCTCCGCCTATCTGCACACCGACCCGTCGGTGCCCGGAGCCGAGGCGTTCTGGCGTTCGCTGGGCAAGGCGGTCCACGACGAACGCGAGGAACCGGGCGGCGGCCAGGGAATCATTCACTTCGAAGTCCCCCTGCCCTGATCCCTGCGCCGGCCCCTGCCCCGATCCCCGCCCTGACGACGCGGCCCCGCCCGCGCCAGGCACCCCGCACCAGGCATTGCGCACCCCGCACCCCGTACCGAACGAAAGCAGCCATGCTCCCTCTGCCACGCCGTCGCAGGTTCGTCGCCGGACTGCTGCTCGCCCCCCTGCTCACCGGCTGCTTCGCCTCCGGCGGCGGCGACGGGTCCTCCGGCGGCGCGGAGGGCGCCCGGCTGAAGGTCGCGCTCGCCTTCCCGCCCGCCGAGAACTTCTCCCCGTACGGCGCCGACGCCACGCTCCTCAGCAGGCTCGGCGTCACCGAGGGCCTCACCCGTCTCGACGCCAACGGCGCCGCCGCCCCCGCGCTCGCCGAGTCGTGGACCCGTGAGAACGACCGCGGCTGGCTGTTCACCCTGCGGGACGCCACCTTCCAGGACGGCACCGAGGTCACCCCGAAGGCCGTCGCCGCCGCCCTCACCCGCGCCGCGGACGCCGACCCCGTGACTGCCGCCCTCTCCGGCGTCGAACTGACCGCCGAGGCCGCGGGCGACGGCCGGGTACGCGTCACCACCGCCGACCCCGACCCGGCCCTGCCGCTGCGCCTGTCCAGCCCCGGCCTGGTGATCCTCTCGGCGAAGGCGTACACGAAGAAGGACGCCGTCAGCCCCGTCGGCACCGCGACCGGCCCCTTCGAACTCACCGGGACCACCGGCACCACCGCGGCCACCCTCGACCGCTTCGACGACTACTGGGGCGGCCGTGCCCAGGCCTCGGGCGTCGACGCGAAGTTCATAGCCGACGGCACCGCACGGACGAACGCGCTGCGCACCGGCGAGGCCGACATCGCCGAGGCCGTGCCCGTCTCGCAGGCCGCCTCCCTCGACAAGGCGACCCGCCGCGAGACCGCCACCACCCGCACCACCAGCCTGCTGCTCAACACCGGGTCGGGCGCCTTCAAGGACGCGAGGACCCGGGCCGCCGCCCGCGAGGCGATCGACACCTCCGCCCTCGCCAAGGGCGTCTACGAGGCACACGCCGACGCCGGAGCCGGAATCTACGGGCCCGCCCTCACCTGGGCGGCCGACAAGCGCGTGAAGCCGGCCGGCCGGGCCGCGGCGGGCTCCGCCGCCGGGAAGACGCTCACCGTGGCCACGTACGACAACCGGCCCGAGCTGCCCGAGGTCGCCCAGGTGCTGAAGCAGCAGCTGGAGAAGGCCGGCTTCACGGTGAAGCTGGAGGTGCGCGAGTACTCGCGGCTGGAGAGCGACGCGCTGGCCGGGACGTTCGACGCGTTCGTGTCCGCCCGCAACACCATGCTCGACACCGGCGACCCGGTCTCCATCCTCGCCAGCGACTACACCTGCGAGGGCAGCTACAACCTGGCCCAGCTGTGCGACAAGAAGGTGGACAAGGCCGTCTCCGAGGCCGAGTCGGTCAGCGACACCGCGAAGCGGCAGGACGCGGCGATGACCGCCGAGGCGGCGGTCCTCGGCACGGACGCCGTCGTACCGCTGGTCCACCAGCGGATCATCACGGGCGTCGGCGCCGAGGTCGGCGGCGTGCTCCTCGACCCGTACGAGCGCGGCCTCGTCGGCGTCGGCACCCGGCGCTGACGGGCGGCGAAGCACGTGCTCAAGGCGGCTCCCGCGGTCAGGGCCACCCTTCGCGGCGGGGCGCCGGTGCTGCTCTGGCGCGCCGTCCTGGTCGCCGTCCTGCTGTGCGGCGTGGGGCTGCTGCCGTGGCTCTCGCGCACGGACCCGGCGCTCACCGTGCTCAGGGCGCGGTCCGCCGAACGCACAGCGACCCCCGAGGTACTGGACACGATCCGCGCGCAGCTCGGCCTGGACGCCGGGCCGCTGCGGTTGCTCGGTGACTGGCTCGGCGGACTCCTGCGCGGCGACGCGGGCGTGTCGTGGATCTCCGGCGCGCAGGTCATGCCGTCCGTCCTCCAGGCGCTCGGGGTCTCGCTGCTGCTGATGGGCGGGGCGCTGCTCGTCGCGGCCGGCACGGCGGCCGGCGTGTGCGCGCGGACCCTGCGGCTCGGGGCCGGCCGACGGCTCGACGAGCGGCGTTCCGCGGGCACCGGCTCGGCGTTCCTGGCCACCCTGCCCGACTTCCTGACCGCCTCCGTGCTCGCCTCCGTCGTCGGCGTACAGCTCGGCTGGCTGCCCGCCCTCGGCTGGTACGGCCCCCGGTGGATGGTGCTGCCCGCCCTCGCGCTCGGCCTGCCCGCGGGCGCGCTGCTCGGACGGATGCTCGACGACCTGCTGCCGGGCGCGTTCGCCGAACCGTGGGCGCTGGCCGCCGCCGCGCGCGGAGTCCACGGCCGCACCGTCGCACGCCAGGCCCTGCGCCGCTGCGTCCCCGGCCTGCTGCCGAACCTGGGACTGTTCGTCGTCGGCCTGACCGGCGGCGCGGTGGCCGTGGAACAGGTCTTCGACATCCCGGGGCTCGGCCGGCTCTCCCTCCAGGCCGCGGTCGCCCAGGACCTGCCCGTCCTCCAGGCCGGCACCCTGGCCCTCGTCGTGCTGGCGGCGGTCGTCGGCGGCCTCGCCCGCCTCGGCGCACGCCTGCTGATCGGCCCGGCCCTGCGCGACGGCGCGCTGCCCTCACTGCACCGCCCGACCCCGTCCCGCCCCGCCGCACCGCCCCTGCTGTACGGAGGCCTGCTGCTCGCCGTCGTGGTGCTGGGCCTGGCCCGCGACCCTCTGGAACTGGACACGACGGCCCGGCTCCAACCGCCCTCCTGGACGCACCCGTTCGGCACGGACGCGCTGGGACGCGACGTCCTGGCCCGGGTCGGCCACGGCGCACTGGACACCCTGGCCCTGGCCGCGGCCGTCAGCGCCGCCGCGCTGCTCCTGGGCGTACTCCTCGGGCTGCTGCCGCGGCTCTCCGGGCCGCTCGCCGACACGGTCAACGCGGTCCCGCCGGTCCTGGCGGCCCTCCTGGTCACCGCGGTCGCGGGCAGCGGGTCCGCCACTCCGGCCCTCGCGGTGACCGCGGTCGCCTGGGCGCCCCTGGCCGCCCACACCTCGGCCCTGCTCCGCCAGGAGAAGGCCACCACCCACCTCGCGGCCACCCGGGGCCTCGGCGCGACCCCGCTCCAGCTCCTGCGCCACGAACTCCTCCCGGCGGTCCTGCCCCCGGTCCTGCGCCACGCCCTGCTCCGCCTGCCCGGAGTGGCCCTGTCCCTCGCGGCCCTCGGCTTCCTCGGCCTGGGCGCCCAGCCACCGTCCCCGGAGTGGGGGCTGCTGCTGTCCGAGAACCAGCCGTACGCGGAACGGGCGCCCTGGGCGTCACTGGCACCGGCCGCCGCGCTGGCCCTCCTGGGAGCCGTCGCGGTCACGGCAGGCGGCGGCGTCAGATGGCCCCGCCACCCTCTGCGCGCGCGGCGACGACATGCCTGAACCGACAACACGGGCCGGTGCGAAACCCCTCACCGCCCTGCGCACCTTCACCTCCCTCTCCCCGCTGCTGCGCCTGCTCGTCCTCACCCAGCTCGCCTTCAACATCGGCTTCTTCGCGGTCCTGCCCTTCCTCGCCGCGCACCTGGGCACGGCGATCGGCATGGCGGGCTGGCTGGTCGGGCTGACCCTCGGGCTGCGGACCTTCAGCCAGCAGGGCCTGTTCGTGGTGGGCGGCGCGCTGGCGGACCGGTACGGGGTGCGTCCGGTGGTGCTCGCCGGCTGCGTCCTGCGCATCGCGGGCTTCACCTGGCTCGGGTACGCCGCAGCCACCTGGGCGGTCATCGCAGCCGTCCTCCTGATCGGTTTCGCCGCCGCGCTCTTCTCACCGGCGGTCGAGTCGGAGGTGGCCCGGCAGGCGGTGTGCCGGGAGGAGGCGGGGGAGGGCCCGCGGACGCACGTACTGGCGCTGTTCACCGTGGCGGGACAGGCGGGCGCCTTCATCGGCCCGTTCATCGGGGCGCTGCTGCTGGGCGTGGACTTCCGCACGGTCTGCCTGGCCGGGGCGGGAGTCTTCGTGCTCGTCCTGGCGGGCCACGCGTGGCTGCTGCCGCAGCGCATTCCCGGCCGGGCGCGGATCCGTACCGGCGGCGGACTGCGCCGCCTGGCACGCAACCGCCGCTTCCTGGCCCTGTGCTGCGCGTACGGCGCCTATCTGCTCGCGTACAACCAGCTGTACCAACTGCTGCCCCTTGAGGTGGAGCGGGCGACGGGCTCACAGGCACCGCTGGCCTGGCTGTTCGCGCTCTCCTCCCTGCTGGTCGTGACGGCCCAGCTGCCCGTCACACGCTGGGCGGGCAACCGCATGGACCTGCGCCGGTCCATGACGACGGGACTGCTGCTGATCTCGGCGGGCTTCGCGGTGGTGGCCGCGGCCCGCCCCGCCGCCTGGACGGGAACGGCGGGGCTCCTGCCCGTGGCCGGTTACGTGGTCCTGCTGACCCTGGGCCAGATGCTGGTCGCCCCCGCGGCCCGGGCCTGGGTCCCCGACCTGGCCGAGACCGACAGACTGGGCCTCTACACAGGCGCCCTCTCCTCGATCTCCGGCCTCCTGGTCCTCCTGGGCAGCGCCACCACAGGCACCCTCCTGGACACGAACGTCCCCCCGGCCGTCCCCTGGCTGCTCCTGGCAACGCTCACGGCGGCGGCGACAGCCCTCCTGCCCCAACCCCCTCCGGCAAGGACTGGGGCGCAGCCCCGTCCTTGAGAGGCGCGGGGAACTGCGCGACCAGCCGTCCACGCCGCCGCAGACGAAAACGCACCCCCGGGAGGGGAATCGCAAAAGAGGGGCCACCGTCTCCCTGAAGACGGCGACCCCTCGGCCCAACGACGACGCGACCGCGTCACATGTGGCACATGTGTCACATGTGAACGACAGGCGCGGCGTCAGAATTCTGCTCCGGCAGCCCACGACGGAACAGCAGGAACGTCACCACCGCCCCCGCCGCGAAGAACCCGGCGGACCACCAGAACGCGGTGGTGTAGCTCTCGATGGACGACTGCGCCCGCACCAGCGGATCCCGCGCGTCCTTGCCGACCAGGAAGCTGGTCGCGGCGCTCGCGGCCAGGGTGTTGAGGAGCGCGGTACCGATGGACCCACCCACCTGCTGCATGGTGTTGACCGTGGCCGAGGCCACTCCCGCGTCCTCCGCCGCGACCCCACTCGTGGCCAGCGCCATCGCCGGCGGCATCACGATGCCGAGCCCGGCGCCCATCACCAGCAGCGGCGGCAGCACGGCGGTCGAGAAGGCGGAGTCGACGTCGATGGCGGTCAGCCAGATCATCGCGACGGTGGCCAGCGCGAACCCGGCCGGGATGACGGTCTTCGGCCCGATGCGCGGCACCAGGATCGTCGTGGACACCTGGGCCATGACCATCAGGGCGGCCATCATCGGCAGGAAGGCCACACCGGTCTTCGTCGGGCTGAAGCCGAGGTTGAGCTGCAGGTAGTAGGTGAGGAAGAGGAACACACCGAACATGCCCGCACCGGTCACCAGGACGGCGATGAACGAGGCCGCGCGGGTCCGGTCCAGCAGCACGCGCATCGGCAGCAGCGGGTGCGCGGCACGGGTCTGCCACCAGCCGAAGACCGCCAGGAGGATGCCGCCCGCCACCAGGAAGCCCCAGGTCAGGGCGGAGCCCCAGTCGTGCGTCTCGGCGTTGGAGAAGCCGTACACCACGGAGAAGAGACCGGCGGAGACGAGCAGCGCGCCCGGCAGGTCGAGCTTGGAGTTCGCGGCGTCACGGTGGTTGTTCAGCAGGACCCAGCCGCCGACGAAGGCGGCGACGGCGAAGACGACGTTGACGTAGAGCGTCCAGCGCCAGTCCAGCGCGTCGGTCAGTACACCGCCGAGCAGCAGGCCGAGGGCGCCACCGGCACCGGCGATCGCGCCGTACACGCTGAACGCCTTGGCGCGTTCCTTGGCGTCGGTGAACGTCGTGTTCAGCAGGGAGAGCGCGGCGGGTGCGAGCAGGGCGCCGAAGACACCCTGGAGGGCGCGTGCGACGACCAGCATCCCGAAGCTGTTGGCCGCGCCGCCGAGTACGGAGGCTCCGGCGAATCCGGCGACGCCGATGAGGAAGGCGGGCTTGCGCCCGAAGAGGTCGGCGATCCGGCCGCCGAGGAGAAGCAGCGAGGCGAAGGCCAGGGCGTACGCCGTGACGATCCACTGGCGGTTGCCGTCGGTGAACCCGAGGTCGGCCTGCGCGGAGGGCAGCGCGATGTTCACGATGGTCGCGTCCAGCACCACCATCAGCTGGGCGATACCGATGATGGCGAGGATCCACCACCGGTTCGCCGGGCGCGCCGCGCCAGGTGCGTCCGGAGCGCCCGTGCGGGCGCCCTCGGACAGGGTTTGTGTCTTGGACATGGGAGGACTCCAGGGAAAGTTCGCTCGGCACGGGGAGTACGTAAACGAAACTGTTTCGTACTCTTCGAGGCTAGACCACTTTCATCGAAACGACAAAGTTTCGCTAGCGAGACGGACGTCACACGCGCGGCGGTCAACCCTGAGAGCCGGTCCCGGGTCCGGACGACCGGCCCCGAGCCCGGACGACCGGTGCCGAGACCTACTGCATCTGCCGTCGCACCAGCTCGTGCAGCCGGCCGCCCGTGTCCGCGAGGAGCTGCGCGGGCGTGCCCTGCTGGGCGATCCGGCCGTCCTCCATCACGATGACGCGGTCCGCGTCCATCACGGTGGACAGCCGGTGCGCGATCACCACGCGGGTCGCGTTGAGCGCGCGGGTGCTCTCGATGACCGTGCGCTGGGTCTCGTTGTCCAGCGCGCTGGTCGCCTCGTCGAAGAACAGGATGCGCGGGCGCCGGATCAGCGCCTGGGCGATCATCAGCCGCTGGCGCTGGCCGCCGGAGACCGCGCCGCTGCCCGAGACGATCGTGTGCAGCCCCATCGGCATGCGCCTGATGTCGTCGGCGAGCCCCGCCATCTCCGCGGCGGCCATCGCCTCCTCCGGCGTGTAGGCCTCCGTACCGCAGATGACGTCCATGATCGAGCCGGTGAACGGCTGCGCGTGCTGGAGCACCACACCGCACTGGCGGCGTACGGCCGACTGGTCCAGCGCGGCCAGGTCCTGGCCGTCGTACAGCACACTGCCCGCGACCGGCTTGTCGAAGCCGATGAGCAGCCGCAGCAGTGTGGACTTGCCGCAGCCGCTCGGGCCGACGACGGCCACGAACTCGCCGGGCCGGATGGCGAAGGACAGGTCGTCCAGGACCAGCGGCCCGTCGTCGGTGTACCGGAACGACAGCTTCTTCGCCTCGATGGCCCCGGACAGCTCGGCGGGCCGCGTGCTCGCCACCCGGACCTCCGGCTCCGCGTCGAGGACCGGCTTGATCTCCTCGAACATCGGCAGCGCGGCCACCATCGACACGAAGGAACCCGTCAGTTGGGTGACCGAGGTCAGCAGCATGGTCATCGAGGTGTTGAAGGTGAGGAACGCGGCGGCCGACAGCGTTCCGCGCGCCGGGCCCGCCAGCAGCATGAACATGATGAGCGAGCAGAGCGGCAGATACACCGAGCCCAGCACGGTCGTCAGGTTCTTGATCCGGCCGACCCGCTGCTGGAGTTCTCGGCTGCGGGCGAACTCGCCCGCCCAGGCCGCGTACGCGTAGTTCTCCGCCGCCGCGACCCGCAGCTTCGGCAGCCCGCGCAGGGTCTGGAAGGCCTGGTTGTTGAGTTTGTTGCTCAGCACGATCAGCCGGCGCTGCCAGCGCACCTGCCACAGCCCGAGCCCGAGGAACACCCCCGCGATCACCACGAGCATGCCGATCGCGGCGAGCGCCATCGGCACGCTGAACCAGAACAGCAGCGCGAGGTTCATCGCGCCGACCGTGACCGACTGGACGACCACCGGGCCGAGGCCCGCCATCATCCGGCGGATCGCGCTGATGCCCATGGCGGCACTGGCCAGCTCACCGGTGGAGCGCGAGGTGAAGAACTTCGTGGGCAGCCGCAGCAGCCGGTCCCACACGGCCGGCTGGAGCGTGGCCTCGATGCGGCCCTCAAGCCGCAGCATGGTGAGGTTCTGCATCAGCATGAACGCCGCCGACACCACACTGGCGATCATGATGGCCAGACAGATCTGGACGATCAGGCTCTCCTGGGCCTTCGGTACGAACTCGCCCAGCACCTTGCCGGTCGCGACCGGTACCAGCGCGCCGAGCGCCACCGTCACCAGACCGCTGAGCGCGAGATTGCGCATGTCCCCGCCGGTGCCCTGGAGGCTGAACCGGAGCAGCCGCAGCGGCGTCAGCCCGCGGTCGGGCAGCGGCCGGTAGAACATCACCGCACGCGGCTCGAACTCCGCCGCGTTCGCCTTCTCCACCGGTGTCTCCCGGCCGCTCGACGGATGCACCGCCACATAGCCGCCACGCCGCCACAGCAGGGCGGCCGGCGCGCCCGAGGCGACCCGGTGCCCGACCAGCGGGCCGACGTTGTCGCGCCACCAGCGCCCGTCGAGACGGACGGCACGCGCCCGGACCCGGGACGCGAGCGCGATCCGCTCCACCGGGTCCAGGCGGTCGCTCTCCGAGCCGCCCTTCGCGGGATCGGCGAGGGTGATCCCGGCCGCGCGGGCGACGAGCCTGCACGCCGCGTACGTGGCATCGGCGTCGGCCGCGCCCTGACCCTGGCCCGAACGCTTGGAGATCGAGGCGAGCAGCGTGCGGTCGGCCTGCGCGCGGACCGCCTCGCCCGCCTTGATGCCCGCGGCCGTCCGGGTCTCGTGGGTGCGCTCCAGCTGCTCGATCCAGCGGTCGAGGGTGGCCAGCAGCCGGTACTGCTGGTCGACCATCGTCTGCCACATCGCCGGGTCGACCAGCAGGTCCGCCGCGGCCTCGGCGCCGTACAGGGAGCCGTACTGCACACTGCCCGGCGCTACCTGCGTCCACAGGACGTCGTCGTCGGTCAGGGCCGCGTCCCGCTCGGTGGCCAGCGGCGCCTCGAAGAGGACGGCGAGCCCTCGGCCGACACCGAGGGAGAGGGCGTACTCCAGCGGACTGGTCGACGGGGGTACGTACTGGGGGGTGCCGTACGCGTCGTACGTCCAGGTCTCGGTCTGCGGCGGCCGGTGCAGCTCGCGCAGCTCGATACGGCGCAGGACGCACTCGCGCAGGGGCCGGCCGACGAGCGTGTGCTGGGGTCCGGCGACCGGGCCGAGCAGCAGCGAGCCCGCTTCGAGCCGGCCGAGGTGGTGCCAGTGCCCCTGCTGGGCCGCGTCCACGGCGAACAGGTCCATGGCTCCGGCCGCGACGAGCCACAGGACGTGCGGACCTTCGAGGTCCAGACGGTTCAGGCCCGAGCCGTCGACCGGGACGCCCATACCGCCGAGCGCGGCGAGCACGTAGTCGCCCTCGGTCACGGGTTGCTGATACGGAGGCTGCTGCTGGTACTCGTTCTGCGGGTACGCGGACGTCATCTCATCGCTCCCTGACCAGCTCGGCGTACGCGCCGCCGGCCGCCACCAGGGCGTCGTGACGCCCGCGTTCCACGACCGTGCCGTGCTGGAGCACCACGATCTCGTCGCTGTCGCGCACGGTGCTCAGCCGGTGCGCGATGACCACACAGGCACAGCCGCGCCTGCGCAGGTTGTCCATCACGAGCTGCTCGGTCTCCGCGTCCAGCGCGCTCGTCACCTCGTCGAGCACCAGGATGCTGGGCCTGCGCACCAACGCCCGGGCGATCTCCAGGCGTTGCCGCTGCCCGCCGGAGAAGTTGCGCCCGTCCTGCTCGACCCGGCTCTGGATGCCGCCCGGGCGGCGCATCACCACGTCGTACAGCGCCGCGTCCCGCAGCGCCTCGACCACCGCCTCGTCCGGGACCGACGGGTCCCACAGGGCGATGTTGTCGCGGACCGTGCCCTCGAAGAGGAACACGTCCTGGTCGACGAAGGACACGGAGGACGCGAGCGCGCCGCGCGGGATGTCCTCCAGCCACTGCCCGTCGATCCGGATCACGCCCTCCCACGGCGTGTACAGGCCCGAGATCAGCCTGGACACCGTCGACTTGCCGCTGCCCGAGCCGCCGACCAGCGCCACCTGCCGGCCCGGGCCGACCGTCAGCGAGAACCCGGACAGCAGCGGCTTGTCGAGCGGGCTGTAGCCGAAGGTGATGTTCTCCAGCTCCACATGGCCCTGCAGCCTGCGGGTGCTGTCGTGCGCGCCGCGCCGCGAGTAGAGCGGGTCGGCGGCGAAGTTCTCGACGTCCTTCAGCCGCGCCACGTCGGCCGCGAAGTCCTGGATACGGCCCGCGACCCCGTTGAGGCGGGTGATCGGCGCGGTGAAGCGGGTCACCAGCGCCTGGAACGCGACGAGCAGACCCACGGAGATGTGGCCCTCCACGGCCCGCATGCCGCCGATCCACAGGATCAGAGCGCTGTTGAGCGTCGCCAGCGTCGGCGCGACGACACCCAGCCAGGCGCTCGGCACCCCGAGGCGCTGCTGCTCCTCCAGCGTGGTGGCGTGCTGCCCCGCCCACTTGCGGAAGTAGCCGTCCTCGCCGCCGGTCGCCTTCATCGTCTCGATCAACTGCAGGCCCGTGTACGCCGTGTTGGTCAGCCGCGCGCTGTCGGCCCGCAGCTTCGCCGTGCGTGTCGCCCGCAGCCGGATCACGACCCGCATCGCCACCACGTTGAGCAGGGCCACCCCGACGCCCACCGCCGTGAGCTGCGGATCGTAGGTGTAGAGCAGGACGGCGTACAGGACCACGACGACCGCGTCCACGCCCGCCGCCGCGAGATCGCGGGCCAGTGTCTCGGCCACCGCGTCGTTGGACTGGAGGCGCTGCACGAGGTCGGCCGGGCTGCGCTGGGAGAAGAACGTCACCGGCAGCCGCAGCAGATGCCGCAGGAACTTGGCACTGCTGAGCGTCGAGGAGATCAGCCGGCCACGCAGCAGGTTCGCCTGCTGCAGCCAGGTCAGCACCACGGTCAGCAGCACACTCGCGCCCATGGAGGCGAACAGCACCCCGAGCAGCGAGGTCTGCCCGCCGATCAGGAACATGTCGATGTAGGTGCGGCTGAGCGCGGGCACGGCGGCGCCGACCGCCACCAGCAGCAGGCTGGCCAGCACGGCCGCGGGCATGGTGCCCGAGGTGCCGCGCAGCCGGGCCGGCATCGCGCCCATGACGCCGGGCCTGCGGCCGCCCTTCTCGAAGTCCGGACCCGGCTCCAGGACGAGGACGACGCCCGTGAAACTGGTGTCGAAGTCCTCCATGGAGATGAAACGCCGGCCCTTGGCGGGGTCGTTGATATGCACCCCGCGCCGGCCGAGACGGCGTCCGATCCCGTCGAGGACGACGTAGTGGTTGAACTCCCAGAACAGGATCGCCGGCGCCTGCACCTCGGCGAGCGCCGCCGTGTCCATCTGCATGCCCTTGGCCGTCAGGCCGTAACTGCGGGCCGCCTTCAGCAGGTTGCTGGCCCGCGAGCCGTCGCGCGAGACCCCGCAGGCGATGCGCAGTTCCTCCAGCGGGATGTGCCGCCCGTGGTGGGCGAGGACCATCGCGAGGGAGGCGGCACCGCACTCCACGGCCTCCATCTGCAGGACGGTGGGCGTGCGGACGCGCCTGCCCCGGCCCTTGGGGACCTTGCGCTTGGGCGGCGCCGAGCGGCGGCGGCCCCGTACCGGCGGCGGCAGTTCGGCCGCGGTGGTGTGCGTGGCGGACGAGGTGTCCTGGGGAGCGGTCACGGCAGCAGCCAATCGATCGGGCGCTGGTCGTCCAGGCGGATCGAGCCGGAGGCCATGGCCATGGAGTCGAGCCGGAACGGCGGGCCCTCGGCGGACGACCACTTGTAGCCGGATTTCGTACCGGACGAGGTGTCGAGCCGGACGAGGACGGCGACCGGCCTGCCCTTCTTGGTGAACTGCTCGCCCAACTGGCTGTCGCCGAGGAAGGCGGCGATCTGCTGAGGTGACTGGGCGGCCCGGTCCACCGACTTCACATGGCCGCGCAAGACCCCGTACTCCTGGGTGGGTACGGACTGGACGGTCAGGTCGACGGCGGCGTTCGCGGGGATGGTGGCGGCGTTCTCGGCGGGCACGTACACCGTCGCGTACAGGGGGTCGTCGGCGCCCGCGACCTTCTCCACCGCGGCGACGTTCGTGCCGGTCTGGATGATCGCGCCGATCGTCGCGGCGAGCCCGGAGACCCGGCCGGCGGCGACGCTGCGGACGACCGTCTCGCCCTTGGCCGTACGGACCTTGAGGACGGGGGCGTTCGCCTTGATCCGGCGGCCCTGCTCGGTGAGGACCGCGGTGACCTGCCCGGAGACGGGGCTTTGCAGAAGGTAACTGCCCTGCCCGTGCGTGAGGATGGCGGGCGCGCTCACCGTGGACGCCACGGAGCCCGTCACGGCCCAGACCGACGCGGCCGCCATGACGACGACCGTCACACACAGCACGAGCCAGCCCTGCGGGCGGGCGAAGCGCACCGGCAGGTCCAGCTCCTCCGGCGACTGCAGTTTGGCGAGGGCCTGTTGGCGGAACTGCACGGAATTCTCACCTGCGAGTGACTGATGGCGCGTCCCGAAGGCGAACCGAACCAGATGACAGAAGAACAGAAGAAAGGGGCAGCACCCGTGAGTCCCGGAACCGGGGAATGGTTCCGGGACTCACGGCACGCTAAGCGATCACAGAAGTGATCAGAGACCGGCGACCAGGCCGGTGACCGGGGCGGTGTTCAGGCCGGTCGCACCCTCGACCGTGCCGACGACGGTGTCGACCAGGCCGGAGACGGGGGCGATGCCGTCGACCACACCGGTGACGGTGCTGAGGGCGTTCAGCGCGAGGCCACCCGAGACGTTGTCGAGGTCGGCGTCGGAGATCTCGGCGGTCTGGACCTGGGGGGTGGAGTTCATGATGAACTTCCCTTCCTATTGATATTCACAAGGGGGGAGCGGCCCCCTCTGGGGACAGATGGTCGGCCGCGACCGCGAGCACCCGGATCCCGAAAACGAAATCCGAAGAACGGCCCCCGCGGTGCAATGGATCAAAGCACGGTGCCGCGTCGCTCATCCAATCAACGGACCATGCGAACGGGGCATTTCGGAGCCCGATCGGTTCAACCGTGCAGGCCTGCGCACCGCGTGGTGGCGACTTCTTCACATGGCCCCGGGGGTCATCCACATCTCGGCAACACACGGCGCAACCTGAATCGGGCACACCTCGCCAATGACGCGGCACGCGACGATCCGCTGTGCGGATTCGCCGCGTGCCGTGACTCCACTGCGTATTCGCTGTGCAGATTTGCTGAAGCCAGGATTCCGCTCCGGCCGGTGGGCTTTCCGTCACCACTCGATCACTGAAGGTGATCGCCTGTCGGTCGGTCGAGCTTCTTGAGGAGCTCGGCCGCGAGCGGCGCGGAGGAGGCGGGGTTCTGGCCGGTGACGAGGTTGCGGTCGACGACCACGTACGGGGCCCACGGCGCACCCTCCTGGAAGTCGGCGCCGATCTTCACCAGACGGTCCTGGAGCAGCCACTTGGCCTTCTCCGCGAACCCCGCCTGGGTCTCCTCGATGTTGGTGAAGCCCGTCAGGCGGTAGCCGGCGAAGGCGTTGCCGCCGTCCTCCGTCGTCGCGGCCAGCAGCGCGGCCGGGGCGTGGCAGACCACACCGAGCGGCTTTCCCGACTCCAGGGCGCGGGTGAGCAGGCGCCCCGAGTCGGCGTCGACCGCCAGATCCTCCATGGGGCCGTGGCCGCCCGGGTAGTAGACGGCCGCGTACGCGTCGAGGTCCACGTCCTCCAGACGGATCGGCCGCCGCAGCTCGTCGAACGAGGCGAGGGCGGCGGCGACCTTCTCCGCGCCCTCCTGCCCGCCGTTCAGCTCGGGGGCCAGGCTGCCCTTGTCCACGGTCGGGACGACCCCGCCCGGGGTGGCCACGACGATCTCGTGGCCGGCGGCCCTGAAGGCCTCGTACGGCGCGACGGCCTCCTCCGCCCAGAAACCGGTCGGGTGCTTCGTGCCGTCCGCGAGAGTCCAGAAATCGGCACCGGTCACTACGAAAAGAATCTTCGCCATGTATCGAAGGTAGGCCTATGGGACACAGAGTTCCAATGGGGGACCAATGGGGGACACCGGGGATGCGTCGGGGGTGTCGGATTTCCTGTGACGTCACGGGAATGGGCGCGAATGCACCCGAATGAACCGGCGCGGTCCGAGAGCCGTGCGGCCCTATTCCGGTCACTTACGCGCTTTCGCCTCCGAGGCGCCGATCCGGGGGCGACGCCGTCCGTGCGGGCCGATCCGTATCCGTGGTGGTCAGCGTCATGCGGCCGTCGGTCACCGCCGCCGCGGACCGTGTCTGCGGCGCGGCCGATTCGCGCTTTCGCAAAGGAAGTTGAGCAAGAACGTTGAACGGCCCACGGGCCGCTTGCGTATCAACAGCCATCCAGGCGCCCGCAGTCAGCCGTCATTCGGCGGCTCGGACCCCCAGTCCCCAGGAGGTCATGAAGTTGAGTCACAAGCGGATACCGAAGCGCAAGGCCGTCATCGCCGCAGGAGGCGTGGTCGCGCTCGGCGCGGCAGCCCTCATCCTGCCCAACGCGATGGCGTCCCAGACCGATGCGACGGAAGGTGCCGCCCCCAGAACGCTGAAGGCCGCGGACGCGTCCGACCTCGCCTCTCAACTGGCCGAACTGCTCGGTGAGAGCTATGCCGGCGGGTATTACGACTCCGGCAAGCAGCAGCTCATCATCAACGTCGTGGGCGACAACAACAACATCATCCTGGCGGAGAAGAAGGGCGCGGTGGTCCGTCAGGTCCAGAACAGCACCGCCGCGCTCAAGACGGCGTCCCAGACGCTGAAGGCCGACGCGACCATCCCCGGCACCTCCTGGGCCGTCGACCCCCGGACGAACAAGATCCAGGTCACCGCCGACAGCACCGTCACAGGTGCGAAGTGGGACCAGCTGGAGTCGACCGTCCAGACGCTCGGCGCGGGCGTGGCGACCATCAAGAAGTCCGCCGGTGAGTTCAAGACGTTCGTCGAGGGCGGCGACGCCATCTTCGGCGGCGGCGCGCGCTGCTCGCTCGGGTTCAACGTCGTCGCCGACGACGGCAGCCCGGCCTTCCTGACCGCGGGCCACTGCGGTGTCGCCGCCGCGGAATGGTCGGACGCGCAGGACGGCGCGCCGATCGGTACGGTCGAGACCGCCACGTTCCCCGGCGACGGCGACTTCGCCCTCGTCAAGTACGACGACCCGGCGACCGTGGCGCCCAGCACGGTGAACACCGGCGAACAGACCGTGGAGATCCTGGCCGCGGCGGATGCCACGGTCGGTGAGACGGTCATCCGGATGGGCAGCACCACCGGACTCAACGACGGTCAGGTCACGGGCCTCGACGCCACCGTGAACTATCCGGAGGGCACGGTCACCGGCCTCATCCAGACCGACGTCTGCGCCGAGCCCGGTGACAGCGGTGGCTCGCTGTTCACCGCGGAGGGCAGTGCGATCGGTCTGACCTCGGGTGGCAGCGGTGACTGCACCGTCGGCGGCGAGACCTTCTTCCAGCCGGTGACCACCGCGCTGACCGCCGTGGGCGCGACGCTCGGCGAGGGCGGCGCGGGTGCGGGTGAAGAGGCCGGCGCCGGTGAAGAAGCTGGCGCCGGTGACGAGGCCGGGGCCGGGGCCGGTGAGGAAGCGGGCGCTGGTGAAGAGGCCGGGGCCGGTGAAGAGGCCGGGGCCGGTGAGGAAGCGGGTGCCGGTGAGGAGGCCGGGGCCGGGGGTGACGCGGTCGGCGGTGAGGAGCAGGCCGGTGACGCGGGTGACCAGGCCGGTGACGCTGCGGGATACGGGGCGGGTCACGATCAGTGATCTGACCTCGGGTCAGTAGCGGTGCCGTATGGAGCGGCCCGGTCCTCCGGCGGGAGGATCGGGCCGCTCCGTGTTTGTTGTCGGGTGCGGGTGCGTCGTGGCTGGTCGCGCAGTTCCCCGCGCCCCTGGGGGGTGGGGGGTGCGGAGGGTTGTTGGCTGCCGGACGGTGGGGGCTGGTCGCGCAGTTCCCCGCGCCCCTTAGGGGGTGGGGGCGGGCCAGGTTTTGCAAGTGGCCGTTGCACGTGGCTGAGCGCGCAGTTCCCCGCGCCCCTTACGGGGCTGGGGTTGCTCGGAGTAGGAGGAGGGCTACGTCGTCCTGGCGTTGGGCCGTTGTGCCGCTGTGGTGGACGATGCTGTCGGCCACCTCGTCCAGGGGACGGTCGCCGATCTCGGCGAGGAGTTCCGCGAGGCCCGCCAGCGCGTCCTCGATGTCGACGCCGCGGGATTCGATCAGCCCGTCGGTGTACAGGGCGAGCAGCGAGCCGGGCGGCAGGGCCACATCGGTCGTCGGGTAGACCGCGCCCGCGTCGATGCCCAGCAGCGGACCGCCCGCCAGGTCGAGCACCCGCACCTTGCCGTCCGGCCTCCGAAGGAGCGGCGGCGGATGCCCCGCGCGGGCCATCACCAGCTGCCCGTGCGCCGGATCCAGCCGCAGGTAGACACAGCTCGCGAACAGCTCGGTGCCCAGGTCGATCAGCAGCCGGTTGGTGCTGCTCATGACCTCCCCCGGCGTCTGCCCCACGGTCGTGTAGGCGCGTACGGCGGTACGGATCTGTCCCATCAGGCCCGCCGCGGTGACGTTGTGGCCCTGCACGTCGCCGATCACCGCGGCGGCCTCCGCCGTGACCTCCGCGCCGGTCGGGACCAGGTCGTAGAAGTCCCCGCCGATCTCCATGCCCTGGGTGGCGGGCAGATAGCGGGCGGCCGTCTCGACGCCGGGCAGCGACGGCAGCGAGGGAGGCAGCAGCGCGGCCTGCAGTCCGTGTGCCAGCTTGTGTTTCGCGTCGTACAGGCGGGCCCGGTCGAGCGCCTGCGCGACGAGCCCGCTGAGGCTGGTCAGCACGGCACGCTCGTCGGCCGGGAAGGGATGGGGCGCCGAGTAGGCGAGGACGCAGGTGCCGACCGGCCGTCCGGACGCGATGAGCGGCAGATACGCCCAGGCCGCCATGTCGCCGGCCGGCCGCTGGTCCGGATACAGACGGGCCAGCTCCTGACCGGAGGCGAAGAAGGCCGGCACCCCGCTCACCAGGGCGTGCGTGCCGGGCGAGGGCTCGCTGAGCTGCATCCCGTCGAACCGCTCCAGCTCCCGCGGATCCGGGTAGCCGCGCTGTCCCAGTACGTGCAGTCGGCCCCCCTCCGAGCCGAGCATCACCAGCCCCTGGCTGCCGACGGCGGGGGCGATCTCGTCGGCGACCAGCTGCACCACGTCCTGCACACCCACCGCCTGCGTGAGCGCCCCGGCCAGGCTCAGCACCTGCGAGATGGAGACGAGACGCGTACCGGTCTCCCCGTGCTGGAACGCCGCCGGGCCCTCGCGCGCCACGGCCCGGGCCCGGGTGATGCGCACGCTCAGCCCGTTCGTACTGGGATAGAGGCGGAACGACAGCCAGTCGGAGGGCGGTCGCAGTGCCACGAACGACGTCACCTGCTGGCTGATCAGCGCGGCACGGTAGCGGTCCTCGTAGACCGGGTCGTTCAGCCAGGGCACCGACGCCCACAGCTGCATGCCCAGCAGCGCGCTGACCGGCAGCCCCAGCAGGTCGGCCGACGACGCGTTGGCGAAGGTGATCCGCCCCTGCAGGTCCAGCGCGCACAGCCCGTACGGCAGACGTGCCACCATCCGCGACGCCTCGACCGTGCCGAGCGTCCCCGCCACGCTCGCGATGGGCGCGGGGGAGAGCAGATCGGGCTCGGGCCGGATCGGCCGGCCCGTCTCGTGCGCGCGCTCAAGGCGCATCGCGAGCCGGTCGCAGGCGGCCGTCAGATGGTCCCGCTCCCAGTCCGACAGCTCCGGGGGATGCGCGCCCGGCCAGGTCACGAAGACCGCCCCGTACATGGCCCGGTCGGTCGCCACCGGCAGCGCGGCCAGCGCGAACGGATACGGCAGGACCACCGAGATCCGCGGATAGCGCCGGGCCATGTCCTGCTCGCCGCTCACCCACACGAGCCGCCGGTGGCGTGCGGCCTCCGCCACCGGGATCGGCGCGCTCAGGCCCAGCCGCTCCCAGGGAGCCGCGAACGCCCTGGGCAGCCCGGCCATCACCGCCATCTCCAGCACCGGTTCGCCCGGGGCCAGCAGATACACCGCGCCCGAGTGCGCGTGCACGTCGTCCATGAGCGAGGCCAGGGTGAGGGAGAGCAGCGGCCGGCCGACCGCAGCCGGGGCGGGCCGGGGCGGCTGCCCGGACGCCTGCCAGTGGGACACACCGACCACCTCCCTCGGCCACACGGAGGTGCCCAGGGGTCAAGGCTCCCTCGTGGGAGCGGTTCCCGCACGGCGAGGCCGCCCGGGCGCGCCACCGCGTCCGTGGCGGGCGCCCCCTGTGTCCGCTCCGCGCGCCGTTCTACGCAGCGTGACCCCTGTCGGCGGTATCCCCGGCGGGCCCCGGAAACTCTCCGTGACACCGCCGAAGGGCCCGCAGGAGGGGCCTCACACACGTCCGGCCGACGGGTCACCTCACTTCGTGACGGTCACAGGGGCTGCGCCCGCGTCCCGGAAGCGCTGTAATGACGGACGTGGTCAGTGAGGGCGATGCGGGACGCAGCACGAGAACGCTGCGTGCCGAACTTGCCCTCAAGGCGCTCCGCACGGACCTCGGCTCCCCCGAACGGCTGCGGAGCGTGCTCGAACAGGCACTCGTCTACGGCGGAGCGACCCTCGCCCTCGTGTACGCACCGGGGGACCGTGGTGACCAGCTGTGCCTGATCGAGTCCGCCGGCGTCCCACGGGCCCTGTACGGCGTACGCGACAGCTATCCGCTCTCCGGCGGCTCACCGGCGGCCGTCGCCCACCGGGCCGGGCAGCCCCTGTGGCTCGGCCCAGCGGAACTGGCCGTGCTCCCCGGCGCCCGGCCCACGCCGGTGGGGGACCACTGGCTGGCGGCCCTGCCCCTGCCCCCCGACCCGCGGGGCGGCGGCTGCCTGGTGGCCGTGAGCGAGAGCCCGGGCGGCTTCGACACCGAGGACCGCAAGTGCCTGGAGCTGTTCGCCGAGGCGGTCTCCTTCCCGCCCCCGTCCGACCCCGGCGAGTCCGAGCCGCTGCCCAGCAGCTCGTTCAGCCTGGCCCTGGACTCCGGCCGGGTCGAGGTCGACGACGAGATGCTGGACCTGTTCGGACTCGTGCCCGACGAGTTCGACGGCAAGGTCGAGACGCTGCTGAGCATGACCGTGCCGGAGGACCTGCCCACGCTGATGTCCGTGGTGGAGGCCGACCACACGTCCATCGGCGAGCGCGAGCTGGAGTTCCGAATCCTCCAGCCCTCCGGCGAGCAGCGGTGGCTGAGACTGCGCGCCCGGCTGCTGCCCGCCGCCGAGGGACGCCCGTCCCGGCTGGTGGGCACCGTCGCCGACGCCTCGAAGCTGCGGTCCGGCGGCAACGAGGTGGCCAGGGTGCAGCGCCTCGCCGCCGCCCTCGCCACCGCGGGCACCGTCCACGACGTCGGCCAGGCCGTCGTCACCGCGCTGCGCCGGCCCCTGAACGCCGACCGCATCGCCCTGGCGGAGCTGGAGGGCGACCGCCTCGTCGTCACCGTCCTGGACCCGCCGGAACCGGAGGCCTGGCCCGAGGTGTGGCGCACCGAGTGGCGCTCGGAGTGGCCCGACGCCCCCGTGCGCACCATGCCGACCCTGGAGGCCGCCCTGCGCGAGGGCCGCGCGGCGATCTGGCCCGCCGGGACGCCGCTGGAGGCCGCGCTCGCCGACGTCGGCCCCGGCGGCCTCGCCGTCCTGCCCCTGCCGGCCGGCGGCCGGATGGCCGGGGCCTGCCTCATCGGCTGGGACACCCCGCACGACTTCGGCCCCGACGAACGCGCCCTGCTCACCGCCTCCGCAGGTCTGGCCGGCCAGGCCCTGATGCGCGCCCACGCCTTCGACGCCGAACACGAACTCGTCGGCATGCTCCAGCGCACCCTCCTGCCGCGCAGACTGCCGCCGCTGCCCGGCGCCGAGGCCGTCGCCCGCTATCTGCCCACCACGGCGGGTCTGGAGGTCGGCGGCGACTGGTACGACGTGATCCCGCTGCCCGACAACCACGTGGCCCTCGTCATCGGCGACGTCCAGGGGCACAACGCCCAGGCCGCCACCCTGATGGGCCAGATGCGCACCGCCCTGCGCGCGTACGCCGTCGAGGGCCACCCGCCGGACGTGGTCGTCTCGCACGCCAACCGGCTCCTCATGGGCATGGAGACCGACCTCTTCGCCACCTGCTGCTACGTGGACGTGGACATGGCGGAGGGCACGGCCTGGTGCGTACGGGCCGGGCATCTGCCGCCGGTCCTGCGGCACCCTGACGGCACCACCGCCGTCGTCGTCACGGAGGGCGGTCCGCCGCTCGGGGTCATCACCCAGGCCGACTTCCCGATGAGCCCGCTGCCGCTCCAGCCCGGCACCGTGGTGGCCCTCACCACGGACGGCCTGGTCGAGTCCTCCGAACTGGAGATGGACGACGGCCTGAACCGGCTCGCCGGCCAACTGGGCGCCGCCGACCCCGCCCACCTCGGACTCGTCGCGGACGCCCTCCTCGCGGACGCCAACCGCGGCGACGACGTGGCCCTGCTCCTCATGCGCTACGACGGCCTGGACCTGAGGCCGCTGCGGGAGAGCTGGACGGTGTGGCGCGTCCCCGAAGCGGTCCGCCACGCCCGCCGCTTCACCCGGCGCACCCTGCGCGCGTGGGGTGTCAGGGACGAGCCCGACGCCGTCCTGCTGATCGTCTCCGAACTCGTCACCAACGCCCTCGTGCACACCGACGGCCAGGTCCGCCTGGACCTCACCCTCATCAGCAACCGCATGCGCGTCGCCGTCGCCGACTCCTCACCGCGTTCGCCCATCAAGCCCACGAGCATCGGCTGGGAGGCCACAGGGGGCCGCGGCATACTGCTGGTCGAGGCCCTCTCCGCGACCTGGGGAACGGTCCCGGTCAGCGGCGGCAAACAGGTCTGGGCCGAACTCCCCCTGATCGAGCCCGTCGGCGACTGACCGGAGAGACTTGCTCCCATGCGCCTCCTGCTCATGTCCGACACCCACCTCCCCAAGCGCGCCAGGGAACTCCCCGGGCCACTCCTCGCCGAACTCCCGCGCGCCGACGTCGTCGTCCACGCCGGCGACTGGGTGGACACCGCGACCCTCGACCTCCTCGAAAGCCGCTCGCGGCGGTTCATCGGCGTGTACGGCAACAACGACGGCCCCGACCTCAGGGCCCGCCTCCCCGAGATCGCCCGCGCCGAACTCGACGGCCTGCGCCTCGGTGTCGTCCACGAGACCGGCGCCGCCCAGGGCCGCGAACGCCGGTGCGCGGAACGCTTCCCCGACCTCGACGTGCTGGTCTTCGGGCACAGCCACATCCCCTGGGACACCACGGCCGCCACCGGACTGCGGCTGCTCAACCCGGGCTCGCCCACCGACCGCAGACGCCAGCCGCACTGCACGTACATGACCGCGACCGTGACGGACGGCCGCCTCGACGACGTCGAACTGCACCGCCTGCCACCGCGCGGTCCCGCCTGACCTACTGGCGAGGATGGATCTCCCCGGCCGTCGCCGCCAGCGGCGCGCCGCTGCCGCCCCAGCGCAGCGCGACGATCTCCGCGGCGACGGACACGGCCACCTCCTCGGGTGTACGCGCCCCGAGGTCCAGGCCCACCGGCGAGCGCAGCCGCGCCAGTTCGCTCTCGTCGAGCCCGCCGTCGCGCAGCCGTTTCATCCGGTCGTCGTGCGTCCGCCTGCTGCCCATCGCCCCGATGTACGCGGCCGGGCGGCGCAGCGCCTCCTCCAGAAGCGGCACGTCGAACTTGGGGTCGTGGGTGAGGACGCAGATCACCGTGCGCTCGTCGGTGTCCGTCTTCTGCAGGAAGCGGTGCGGCCACTCGACGACGACCTCGACGCCCTGCGGGAAGCGCTTCGGGGTGGCGAAGACGGGCCGCGCGTCGCACACCGTGACCCGGTAGCCGAGGAACGCGCCGATGCGGGCCACCGCCGCCGCGTAGTCGATCGCCCCGAAGACCAGCATGCGCGGCGGGGGAGCGAAGGAGTGCAGGAAGACCGTCACCGCGTCCTCGCGCCGCTCGCCGTGCGGCCCGTAGTGCCGCCGGCCGGTGGCGCCCAGGGCCAGTTCACCCCGTGCGTCGGCGGTCACGGCCACGTCCAGGCCCGTCGTGCCGAGCGTCCCGGACACCTCGTCCGCCCAGACGGCCAGGGTCGCCCCGCGCTCGGCCGGCCCGTCGATCACCGTCGCCACGGTCACCGGGCGGCTCGCGGCCACCGACTCCGCGACCGCCCCGAAGGACGGATCGAGTGCGGCCGTCACGGGCCGTACGAGGAGGGTGATCTCCCCGCCGCAGGTCAGCCCGACGGCGAACGCGTCCTCGTCGCTGTACCCGAAGGTCTCCAGGCGGGCCTCGCCCGACGCGACGACCTCCTGCGCCAGTTCGTACACCGCGCTCTCGACACAGCCGCCCGACACACTGCCGACGACCTCGTCACCGGGCCCGACGGCCATGGAGGCGCCGGGGTCCCGGGGCGCGCTGCGGCTGACGGCGACGACGGTGGCGAGCCCGAAGGGGGAGCCCTCCGCGTACCACCGGCCGAGCGCCGGGAGGATCTCACGCATGGTCCGCTCCTCTCACCACCGCGGCCAGACGTTCCAGCGCGGCCGGACTGTGGCCCTCGACGAACGCGTCCACGCTCGGCAGCGCCGCCGCCATTCCGGCGGCCAGGGGCGCGTAGCCGGGGCGGGCCTTGCGCGGGTTGGCCCAGATCACCCGGTGCGCGAGCCGGTGCAAGCGTCGCATCTGGGCGGCGAGCGGCTCGGGATCGCCACGCTCCCAGCCGTCCGACAGCACGACGACCACCGCGCCGCGTGCCAGGCCGCGCTGCCCCCACCGGTCGAGGAAGTCCCGCAGCAGCTCACCGAGCCGGGTGCCGCCGCGCCAGTCGGGCACGGCGGCGGCGACCGCGGCCAGCGCCGCGTCGGGGTCCCGGTGCGCCAGCTCACGGGTCACCCGCGTCAGCCGCGTACCGATGGTGAACACCTCCGTGCGCACCCGGCCGCCGTGCGCGGCGGCGTGCGCGAACCGCAGCAGCGCGTCCGCGTACGCCGCCATCGAACCGCTCACGTCCACCAGCAGCAGCACCCGCCGCGGCCGTTCGGCCCGTGCCCTGCGCAGGGGAGGTGCGGGCTCACCGCCCCGCCGCAGCATCTCCCGCACGGTCCGCCGGGGATCGACGGCTCCGCGCCGGGCCGGCCGCAGCCGCGCGCTGCGCCGGGGTTCCCCGCGCAGCGTGAACGCGGCCAGCAGGCGCCGCAGTTGACCCCGTTCCGCTTCGGTGAGCCCCGCGAAGTCCCGGTGCCGCAGCACCTCGGCCGAGCCGGCGAGCACCGCCGCGGGTACGCCGTCCCGCTCACCCTCACGGCCGCTCCGGGGCGCGGGCCCGGCATCCCGTACGGCCACCCTCAGCCGCGGGGCGGGAGCGGTGCGCACCGCCCTGCCTCCGGGCCCCGTGCCTCCGAAGTAGGCCGCGAACACCCGGTCGTACCGCTCCAGATCGTCCTGGCTCCCGCACAGGGTGAGCCGCCCGGACCAGTACACGTCGGAGCGCACCCCGGGCCGCAGCACATCGAGCGCCCCGAGGAGTGCCTGTACGCGATCGGGTCCCGCGTCGACCCCGGCGGCCCGCAGGGCACGGGCGAAGCCGACCAGCACGGCGGGCGCGTCGACCGCCTCGCGCGCGCTCGTGTCCCGCTCCATGTCCCGACTCATGCTCCGCGCACCGCGAGCAGCGCCGTCAGGTCGAGCCCGCGGGCCCGTTCCAGGTCCTCCCGGTACTTCAGCACCGAGCCCAGCGTGGCCACCGCCAGCTCCGCGTCGGCCTCCGTGGCGCCCAGCGCGGCCATCGCCTCCGCCCAGTCGATGGTCTCCGCGACCCCCGGGGGCTTGAGCAGCTCCTGCGTCCGCAGGGCCTGTACGAGAGCGGTCACCTGCTCGGCGAGCCGCGCCGACGCGCCCGGCACCCGCCGCCGCACGATGGCGAGTTCGCGGGCGAAGCCGGGGTGGTCGAACCAGTGGTAGAGGCAGCGCCGCTTCAGCGCGTCGTGCACCTCACGGGTGCGGTTGGAGGTGAGCACCACGACCGGCGGCGACTGCGCGCGCAGCGTGCCCAGTTCCGGGACGGTCACCGTGTACTCGGACAGCAGCTCCAGCAGGAAGGCCTCGAACTCGTCGTCGGCGCGGTCGATCTCGTCGACGAGCAGCACGCACGACCGGGTCTCCAGGGCCCGCAGCAGCGGCCGGGCGATCAGGAACCGCCGACCGTACAGCTCGTCCTCCAGCCGGTCCGCGTCGGTGAGCCCGGCCGCCTCCGCCGCCCGCAGATGCAGCAGCTGGCGGGGGAAGTCCCAGTCGTACAGCGCCTGGGAGGCGTCGATGCCCTCGTAGCACTGCAGGCGGATCAGTGGGGCGTCCAGGGCGGTGGCGAGGGCCGACGCGAGCGCGGTCTTCCCCACGCCCGCGTCTCCCTCGCAGAAGATCGGCCGCCGCAGCCTGAGCGCCAGGAAACAGGCGACCGCCAGCCCGTCGTCGACGAGATACCCGCTCTGTTCGAGCCGGATGCGTACGTCGTCGGGCCCGGCGGGCCAATCGGGACTGCCCCCGCCCCCGTCCCCGATCCCGCTCGCCTGCTCTTCGCGTGCGATCGGCCTCACCCCATCCCTGCGGCGGCCAGCACCGAGCGCCGGGTGAGCACCCGTGCCAGCTGCGCCCGGTACTCGGAGGAGGCCGCGGGGTCGGAGGCAGGCCGTGTCCCCTCGGCGGCGGACTGCGCGGCCCGTGCCACCCCGTCAGGCCCCACGCCGGCCAGCGCCTCCTCGGCGGCGGTGGCCCGGAGGGGAGTGGACCCCATGTTGGTGAGGCCGATCCGGGCCTCCGCGATGTGGCCGTCCTCGCGACGCACGAGCGCGGCCACCCCGACCATGGCCCAGGCCTGTGCCACCCGGCTGAACTTCTCGTAGTGGAAGCCCCAGCCGCCGTGACTGCCGGTCTTCGGGATCCGCACCTCCACCAGCAACTCGTCGGGCCGCAGGGCGGTCTGGAGGAAGTCGACGAAGAACTCCCGCGCCGGAATGATCCGTTGACCGTCCGGCCCCGTCGCGACCAGTTCCGCGTCCAGGGCGAGTGCCACCGCGGGCAGGTCGCCGCCGGGATCGGCGTGGGCGAGTGAGCCGCCGAGGGTGCCCCGATGGCGTATGGCCGGGTCGGCGACCGTGGCCGCCGCGGCGGCAAGGAGGCCCGCGTGACGGCGTACCAGCGGGTCGGCGATGACGTCGTGGTGGGTGGTCAGCGCGCCGATGACCAGCGCGTCGCCCTCCTCGCGGACCCCGCGCAGGCCGGGGATCCGGCCCACGTCGACGACCAGTTCGGGGAAGGCGAGCCGCATCCTCAGCAGCGGCAGCAGACTCTGCCCGCCGGCCAGCACCTTCGCGTCCTCGCCCCGTTCGGCGAGCGTACGGACGGCGTCCTCGACGCTCGTGGGCCGGGTGTATTCGAATGCCGGAGGAATCATGACCGCGTCGCCCCTTCCCAGCCGGACCGGTCCGCCTGCGCGGACTGCAGGGCCTCCCAGACGCGCCCCGGTGAGCAGGGCATCCGCACGTCGTGGACGCCCAGGGGCCGCAGCGCGTCGACGATCGCGTTGACGACGGCCGGGGTGGAGGCGATCGTCCCGGCTTCGCCCACTCCCTTGACGCCCAGGGGGTTCGAGGTGGCGGGTGTCTCCGTGCGGTCGGTCGTGAACTCCGGCAGGTCCGGTGCGCCGGGCACCAGGTAGTCGGCCATGGTGCCCGACACGAGGTTGCCCTCGTCGTCGTACACGGCCTCCTCGTAGAGCGCCTGCGCGATGCCCTGGGCCAGGCCGCCGTGCACCTGGCCCTCGACGATCACCGGGTTGACCACCTTGCCGACGTCGTCCACGCAGACGTACGAACGGATCGAGGTCCGGCCCGTCTCCGTGTCGATCTCGACCGCGCACAGGTGGGTGCCGTGCGGGTAGGAGAAGTTCTCCGGGTCGAGCAGGTGCTCGGCGTTGATGGTCGGCTCCATGCCGTCGGGCAGGTCGTGCGAGGAGAACGCCTCGAAGGCGACCTCCTGGATCGTCCTGCGCTCCTCGGGCGACCCCTTCACGGAGAACACGCCGTGCGCGAAGTCCAGGTCGCGCTCGTCGGCTTCCAGCAGATGCGCGGCCACCTTCCGCGCCTTGTCGACCACTTTCTCCGCCGCGTGATGCACGGCGGCGCCTCCGACGACCAGCGACCGCGACCCGTAGGTGTCCATGCCCTGCGGCGCCGACCTGGTGTCGCCGTGCACGACCTCCACGTCCTCGAAGGGCACCCCGAGCGCGTCGGCGGCGATCTGGCTCCAGCAGGTCTCGTGGCCCTGTCCGTGCGGACTGGTCCCGGTGACCACCTCGACCTTGCCCGTGGGCAGCATCCGGATGCTCGCCGCCTCCCAGCCACCGGCCGCGTACCGCAGGTCCCGCAGCACCCGGCTCGGCGCGAGCCCGCACATCTCGGTGTACGTCGACACACCGATCCCGAGCCGCACCGAGTCGCCGCTCTCGTTGCGCTTGGCCTGCTCGGCCCGCAGCTCGTCGTACCCGAAGAGCGCGAGCGCCTTGTCGGTGGCGGCCTCGTAGTTGCCGCTGTCGTAGGTCAGTCCGGCGATCGACGTGTACGGGAACTCCTCGTGCCCGATCCAGTTCCGGCGCCGCAACTCCACCGGATCCAGGCCCACTTCGACGGCCAGCTCGTCCATGATCCGCTCGATGGCGTACGTGGCCTCCGGGCGCCCGGCACCCCGGTACGCGTCCGTGGGCGTCCGGGTCGTGAAGACTCCGGTGCAGGTGAACCGGTACGCGTCCATCTTGTAGATCGCCGGATACATGAAGGCGCCGAGGATCGGGATGCCCGGCGTGACGAGCATCAGATACGCGCCCATGTCGGCGAGCAGGTCCACCTTCAGGCCGAGCAGCCTGCCCTCGCCGGTCGCGGCGACCTCGATGTCCTGGATCTGCCCGCGGCCGTGGTGGGTGGCGAGGAAGCCCTCGGAGCGGGACTCGGTCCATTTCACCGGGCGGCCCAGGCGCCGGGCGAGGTCGAGGGCGATGACCTCTTCCCCGTAGACCTGCAGTTTCGAGCCGAAGCCGCCGCCGACGTCCGGGGCGACCACGCGCAGTTTGTGCTCGGGGACGCCGGTGACCATGGCGAGCATCACGCGCAGGACGTGCGGGATCTGGGTCGCCGAGTACACGGTGTACTCGCCGGACGCGGCGAGCGGGGTGACGACGACCGACCGCGGCTCCATGGCGTTGGGGATGAGCCGCTGCTGGTGGTAGCGGCGGTGCAGGACGACGTCGGCGCGCTCCCTGACCGCCTCGTAGCTCTCGCCCGTGGCCAGCGGCCAGACGTAGCAGCGGTTGGTCCCCTTGTCCGCGTGGACCAGCGAGGCGTCGTCCGCGAGCGCGGCCTCCAGGTCGAGCACCGGGGGCAGCGGCTCGTAGTCGACCTCGATCGCCTCCAGCGCGTCGGCGGCCGTGTAGCGGTCGCGCGCCACGACGACCGCCACCGGGTCGCCCGCGTACCTGACCTCGTCCACGGCCACGGCCGGATGGTCGGGCAGGACGATGTCCTCGGTCACCGGCCACGCGCACGGCAGCGAGGCCAGGTGCTCGGCCAGGTCACGCCCGGTGAACGCGGCGACGACGCCCGGCCGTTCGAGGGCGGGGGAGACATCGATCCGCTCGATGCGGGCGTGGGCCATCGGGCTGCGCAGGATCGCCAGGTGCAGCAGGCCGGTGACACCGATGTTGTCGGTCCAGCTGGTCTGTCCGGTGACGAGCCGCGCGTCCTCCTTGCGGGGGCGGGACCGCCCGACCTCGCGCTCGCCGGTCCGCTCGCTCATGGGGCCACCTCCTGGGCCGCGGGCTCGGTGGCGCCGGCGGCGTCGAGGACCGCGCGCACGATGTTCTGGTAGCCGGTGCAGCGGCAGAGGTTGCCCTCCAGGGCGTGGCGCACGTCGTCGGCGCTCGGCGCCGGGTTCTCCCTGAGGAGGTCGCGCGCGGCCATGATCATGCCGGGGGTGCAGTAGCCGCACTGCAGGGCGTGCCGCTCGTGGAACGCCTTCTGGAGGGGATGCCACTCCCCGTTCACCGCCAGCCCCTGGACGGTGGTCACTTCGCTCCCGTCAGCCTGGACCGCGAGCACCGAGCAGCTCTTCGCGCTCACTCCGTCCAGGTCGACCGTGCAGGCCCCGCAGTTGGAGGTGTCGCAACCGACGGGGGTGCCGGTCAGGCCCAGCCGGTCACGCAGGTAGTGGACCAGCAGAAGACGGGGTTCGACCTCGTCCTCGTACGTCGTGCCGTCCACCGTCACCGAGATTCGGGTCATGTGCCCTCCCAGGGAACCGTGCGAGGGTGCGTGGGAAATCAGCCACCGGACGTGATGGGCGTCACTCTAGAACCGCGTCCCGGGAGGGGCGAGTGTCTGGGCAGGCCTTTGTTGAGCGTTAATCCGTTGCTGTGGGACGCCGCCGCCTGCTGCACTACGGAGGATCACCCACAGGCACTCACGTCGTCCGGGACCGAGGAGCAGCAATGCGCGCATCGTTCATGTCCGCCCAGGAAGGAATCCCCCTCATCACAAAGGACATGACACGCGGTGCACGTACTGAACCTGGGCATTCTGGCCCACGTGGACGCCGGTAAGACCAGCCTGACCGAGCGGCTGCTGCACACCGTCGGGGTCATCGACGAGATCGGCAGCGTCGACGACGGCAGCACCCGGACCGACTCGCTCGCACTGGAACGACAGCGCGGCATCACCATCAAGTCCGCCGTCGTCTCCTTCGAGATCGGCGACGTCACGGTCGACCTCATCGACACCCCCGGCCACCCGGACTTCATCGCCGAGGTCGAGCGGGTGCTGGGCGTGCTGGACGGCGCGGTGCTCGTGATCTCCGCCGTCGAGGGCGTCCAGGCGCAGACGCGCATCCTGATGCGGACGCTGCGACGGCTGCGCATCCCGACCCTGATCTTCGTGAACAAGATCGACCGTCGCGGCGCCGACACGGACCGCGTGCTGCGGAGCGTCGCCGAACGGCTCACCCCGGCGATCGTGCCGATGGGCCTGGTCGACGGCCTCGGCACGCGCGAGGCCCGGGCGGTCCCGTACGCGGGCACCGGCGCGGGTACGGCCGCCATGCTCGACGTCCTGACGGCGCACGACGACGAACTCCTCGCCTCGTACGTCGAGGACGACACGGTTCCGTACCGGCGGCTTCGCGCGGTGCTTGCCGAACAGACCCGGCGGACGCGGGTCCATCCGGTCTTCTTCGGCTCCGCCATGACGGGCGCGGGCGTGGACGCCCTGATCTCCGGCATCAGGGAACTGCTGCCGGCCGCCGGGGGCCGGGCCGACGGTCCGGTGTCCGGAACGGTCTTCAAGGTCGAGCGGGGGCCGGCGGGGGAGAAGATCGCGTATGTGCGCATGTTCTCGGGGACCGTACGCACGCGGGACCTGCTGACGTTCGACGACGGCAGCAGGGACGGTGCTGACCACGACGGGCTCCGCCGACAGGGCAAGGTCACCGCGATCGACGTCTTCGAGCGAGGCTCGGCCCGGCGGCAGACGTCCGTGACGGCCGGGCGGATCGGCACGCTCCGCGGCCTCGCCGACGTAAGGATCGGCGACACCATCGGCGTACCGGACGGACAGCCGGGTGACGTGGAGAAGTTGACCGGGCCCTCAGGGGCCGTGGCACCGGTGGCGCGGCGCCATTTCTCCGCGCCCACGCTCGAAACGGTCGTCGTACCGGGACGGCCCGCCGACAAGGGCGCCCTGCACACCGCCCTGACCCAACTCGCCGAGCAGGACCCGCTGATCGACCTGCGGCACGACGAGACACGGCAGGAGATCTCCGTGTCCCTCTACGGCGAGGTGCAGAAGGAGGTCGTCCAGGCCACCCTGGCCGACGAGTTCGGCATCGACGTCGGCTTCCGCGAGACGACGACGATCTGCGTCGAGCGGCCCGTGGGCAGCGGGCAGGCGGTCGAGTTCAACGGGAAGGACGCCAATCCGTTCCTCGCCACGGTCGGACTGCGCGTCGATCCGGCTCCGGTCGGCTCCGGCGTGGAGTTCCGGCTGGAGGTCGAGCTCGGCGGTATGCCGTACGCCTTCTTCAAGGCCGTCGAGGACACCGTGAAGGCGGCCCTTGGCCAGGGGCTCCACGGCTGGCAGGTCACCGACTGCACGGTCACGATGACGCACTCCGGCTACTCGCCCCGGCAGAGTCACGCGCACCAGGGTTTCGACAAGAGCATGTCGAGCACGGGCGCGGACTTCCGAGGCCTCACCCCGCTCGTCCTCATGGACGCCCTGCGCCGGGCCGGCACGCAGGTGTACGAACCGATGCACCGCATCCGTCTGGAAGCCCCCGCGGACACGCTGGGCGCGCTCCTTCCGGTCCTCGCCGGGCTGCGGGCCGTACCGCAGACGACGGAGACGAGGGGCAGGTCGTGCGTACTGGAGTGGGCGATCCCCGCGGCGCGGGTGCATGAACTGGAGCAGCGCCTGCCGGGGCTGACCCGTGGTGAGGGGGAACTGGAGGCCGCTTTCGACCACTACGCGCCGGCCGGCCGCGGCTCGGGCGCCTGTGTTCCGGAGCGGCCGCGGACCGATCACAACCCGCTCAACCGCAAGGAGTACCTGCTGAACACGACGCGCCGGGTCTGAAGCCGACCTGGCGGCAGCGCCCGATCCGCCGCCGGGTCTCCGCAACGTCCTTTCGTCAAAGGTGACTTACTCTCAGGTCAGGAGACTTGACGGGCTGAAGTTGCGCACGGGACTGTTGTGTACATGTCGAAGTTGCGTGTGCATCTGCTCGGCGTCCTCGTCCTCCTGACCGGTCTCCTGTCGACCGCGGGAGCCCAGTCCGCCGCCGCCCTCCCCGACGACCTGTGGTTCGACCCGGCCGCCGCCGCGACCCTCACGGTCCAGAGCGGCCGCTTCACCGACGGGCTCGGCCGCGAGGTCGTGCTGCGCGGCTACAACGTCTCGGGCGAGACGAAGCTGGCGGAGAACAACGGCCTGCCGTTCGCCTCGGTCGCCGACGCCAGGAAGTCCGCGACCGCGCTGCGCGCACTCGGCGGCGGCAACTCGGTGCGCTTCCTGCTCTCCTGGGCGTACGCCGAACCGGTCCGCGGCCAGGTCGACACCGCGTACCTGGCCGCGGCCACCGCCCAGATGGGCGCCTTCCTGGACGCCGGAATCAAGATCTACCCCGACTTCCACCAGGACCTCTACTCGCGCCACCTCTTCGACCCCGACAGCTGGTACACGGGCGACGGCGCCCCCAAGTGGGCCGTCGACGCCGGTGACTACCCCGACGAGTACTGCGGCATCTGCCCCTTCTGGGGCCAGAACATCACCTCGAACGCGGCCGTCACCGAAGCGTCGTACGACTTCTGGCACAACGCGTACGGCCTCCAGGACGCCTTCCTCACCACCGCGCAGACCACCATGACGTACGTCCGACAGCACCTGACCGCAGCCCAGTTCGCCGGGGTCGTCGGCTTCGACCCGTACAACGAGCCGCACGCCGGCGTCTACGACTCGGGCCAGACGAGCCGGGCCTGGGAGAAGGACGTGCTCTGGCCGTTCCACGTGAAGTTCCGGGCGCGGATGGACGCGGCGGGCTGGCAGGACAAGCCCGCCTTCGTGGAGCCGAACCTCTTCTGGAACGCCAACATCGACTTCCAGAAGCAGGAGGGCGGCCTCCTCGACTCGGGCACGCTCGGTCCGCGCTATGTCTTCAACACCCACTTCTACGACCAGAAGGCGATCTCGGGCGTCTTCATGTGGGGCAAGGCGGAGAACGGGCAGTACGCGGGCGACTTCGGCACCGTGCGCGACCGGGCCGCCGCGACCGGCACGACGGCCGTCGTCAGCGAGTTCGGCCACCCTCTCTCCGGTACCGTCTCCGACAAGGCGCCCACCGTCCTCAAAGCGATGTACCAGGCCCTCGACTCCCGTGTGAAGGGCGGCAGTTGGTGGACCAGCCCCAGCCAGTCGGGTCCCGTCCTGTCCGGCTCGCAGTGGCAGTGGGACATCTACAACGGCCGGCACCGCGAGCTGATGAACGGCAACCCCGACAAGGTGCTCACCACCGGTGACGCCTGGAACGACGAGGACCTCTCCGCCGTACGCCTCGACGACTCCGGAACGGCCGTGCTGCGCCAGGACGCCAGACTCCTCGACCGGATCTACCCGAGCGCGACCGCGGGGAGGACGGTCGCCTTCACCTACGAGGACCGCTCGCGCGACGGCTCCACCACCCTCACCTGGAACCCCGTCCCCAGCTCCCTGCCGCGCGTGGCCGAACTGGTCGGCTCCGGCCAGTACGCGCTCCAGGTGTGGCGCTCGGACGGCAGCGCCGAGCCCACCGAACTGCACCTCCCCGCGTCCTTCCCGACCGCCTCCACGACGGTCGTCTCCGACCTCGGAGTGACGGCCTCGCCGCCCGCCTACACCAGGACCACCCCGATCGCTGCCGCGCGCGAACCGGGCGGCACGGGCAGCCGCCGTCTCCTGCTGACCGCCGCCGACTCGGGCGTCCTGCACTACGCCCTGGTCACCAACGGCGCGACAGCCCCGTCCACGACACTGCTGAACGCCGCGCGCACCGAACTGGCGAACTGGGCGGCGACGACGGTGGGCTGACGGCCGGCCGGGGAGGGGCGATGTTCCTCAGGGCCAGGACGGTGGAGTTCCGCTTAGGGACCCAACGGCGCTGCGGCGGGGCGGCGTTGACAGCTGGGGCACCCCCGGATATGAGAGGGCTTAAGGCCCCATCAGGGCCGGTTTTCTCTGGATCCTCCGTATCCGGCAAAGAGGGGTTCGTCCCCTGAAGGGGGTGCCTGATGCGTCATACGCTCAGCCCTGTACGGCCAGCCCACGACTGCGCCGCCGCCTGCCCCGTACCGCTGTCGCCGCAGGCCCTGGCCCAGCTGTACGCCCGTTATCTCGAACTGACCAAAGAACGCCGCCTGCCCAGGAACACGACCTTCGAGGAGTACTACGCCATATGGCGCGCGGGCCGACGGGGCGAGAACCTCGTCGGTCTCGACGACGGGTCGATCGACCCGGGCCCCAGCACCGACAAGCAGCTGATCACCCGCCCCGCGTCCCAACTGCGGGGCACGGTAAGGACGTTGGTTCTGCTCGTCGACTTCCCCGACCAGCCGCACGAGGCCGACCACGGCCCCGGCCACTACGACAGCATGCTGTTCGGCCTGGACGAGTTCCCGAGCGGCAGCATGCGCTCCTTCTACCGCCAGGTCAGCGGCTTCGACACCTCGCCCAGCACTGGCATCGACATCCAGGGCGCGGTGCACGGCTGGTTCCGGATGCCACAGCCGCTGTCGTTCTACGCAGACGGCAACTCGGGCATGAACGCCAACTTCCCGCGCAACACGCAGGGGTTGGCGCGGGACGCCGTACTCGCGGCCCGTGCGGCCGGAGTCGACTTCTCCTCCTTCGACGCGCTCAACGAGGGTGTCGTCACCGCCCTGTTCATCATCCACGCCGGACGCGGCGCCGAGCAGACGACCCAGCGCGGCGACCTGTGGAGCCTCAAGTGGACGATCCCCGACGGGGTCGAGGTCGCGCCCGGCCTGTCGGTCCGTACGTTCCTGACCGTGCCCGAGGACTGCGCCGTCGGAGTCTGCGCCCACGAGTGGGGGCACCTCGCGGCGCGCTGGGCCGACTACTACGACACCGGACAGCAGCAGCTGACCCGGTCTGCCGGCCTCGGCAACTACTGCCTCATGGCGGGCGGGTCCTGGGGCAACGGCGGACTGACCCCGGTGTTCCCGACGGCCATGCTGCGGATGTTCCACGGCTGGATCGAACCGCAGGTGGTCAACAAGACCACCCGTGACATCAGGCTGCGGCCCGCCGCGGAGGACGGGAGCGCGGTGTTCGTCCAGAACCCCGAGACGATGTCCGACAGCCAGTACATCCTCGTCGAGTACCGGCGTCGGCGGGGGCAGGACGCGTTCCTGCCCGACGAGGGGATCGCCGTGTACGTCGTCGACGAGGCGATCGACAACGTCAACGACGAGCAGAACCTCGCCATCGAACTCCTCCAGGCCGACGGCCGGGGCGACCTCTCCCGGATGTTCGGCCGGGGCAACCGGGGGGACAGCGACGACCTGTACCCGTTCGGGGACAGGAACACGGTCGGCGAGAAGACGGAGCCTCCGCTCAATCTGCCTGACGGCAAGTGGACGGGGGTCACCGTGGAGTCGGTGGGCACGCCCGGAGCCGACGAGATGACGATCCACATCACGGTGACCTGACCGGCGGGGACCGCCCGTGCGCGTCTTCGGGTGCGGCCCGGTGGGGGCTGGTCGCGCAGTTCCCCGCGCGTCCGAAGGGTGGGCCCGGGGGATCTTGGGTGCGTTGTCGGGTGCGGCTCCGGTGGGGGCTGGTCGCGCAGTTCCCCGCGCCCCTGAGGGGGTGGGTGCCCCCCTGGGTTGTCGGGTGCGGCCCGGTGGGGGCCGTTCGCGCAGTTCCCCGCGCCCCTGAAGGGGCGCCCCTGCTGGGGGCGGTTCCGCATTCAGG
>NZ_JBHWZP010000058.1:0-37082 GCF_042728395.1 Streptomyces sp. NPDC060205 | reverse complement strand
GGCTGAATGATCACCGAAATCAGCCCGTCCGGCGTTTGAGGACGAGCGCGCAGCGCGATTGGGGGGCGAGGGGGCGCAGCCCCCGTGCAGTGACGGGAAGGGTAGGGGCGGCGGGGGCGCAAACCCCACCTCGCCCACCCCCCCCCCGGGGGCAACCGGCCGTACCGATGGCGCCGAGCCGCATACGACCGTGCAGGATGGAGCCATGGATCTTCGAATCTTCACCGAGCCCCAGCAAGGGGCGACCTACGACACCCTGCTCGCCGTGGCGAAGGCCACCGAAGACCTCGGCTTCGATGCCTTCTTCCGCTCGGACCACTACCTGCGCATGGGCTCCGCGGACGGCCTCCCCGGCCCCACGGACGCCTGGATCACCCTCGCCGGACTCGCCCGCGAGACCAAGCGGATCCGCCTCGGCACCCTGATGACGGCCGGTACCTTCCGCCTGCCCGGCGTCCTGGCGATCCAGGTCGCGCAGGTCGACCAGATGTCCGGCGGCCGGGTCGAACTGGGCCTGGGCGCGGGCTGGTTCGAGGAGGAGCACAAGGCGTACGGCATCCCGTTCCCGAAGGAGAAGTTCGCCCGCCTGGAGGAGCAGCTGGCGATCGTCACCGGGCTGTGGGAGACCGAGGTCGGCGAGACCTTCTCCTACGACGGCACCCACTACCAGCTCACCGACTCGCCCGCGCTGCCCAAGCCCGCGCAGTCCAAGGTGCCGGTGCTCATCGGCGGCCACGGCGCGTCCCGTACGCCGCGCCTCGCGGGCCGGTACGCGGACGAGTTCAACATGCCGTTCGCGTCCGTCGAGGACAGCGAGCGCCAGTTCGGCCGGGTGCGGGCCGCCGCCGAGCAGGCCGGCCGCAAGGGCTCCGACCTGGTCTATTCGAACGCGCTCGTCGCCTGTGTCGGCAAGGACGACGCCGAGGTGGCCCGCCGGGCGGCGGCGATCGGCCGTGAGGTGGAGGAGCTGAAGGCCAACGGCCTGGCGGGCTCCCCGGCCGAGGTCGTCGACAGGATCGGCCGTTTCGCGGAGATCGGCTCCCAGCGGGTCTACCTCCAGATCCTCGACCTCGACGACCTGGACCACCTGGACCTCATCTCCTCCCAGGTCCAGTCCCAGCTCTGAGCGGTGGTGCCCCGCAGGGGCGCAGGAGCGCGGGGCCGTGCCGGCGGCCCCGCGCCCTCGAAAATGCCTGGGTGCGTCGGAACTGTTCCCTGTACGTTGGGCGGGCGCGCGGAAACGGCAGGTTTCCGCAGTTCAGAAGATGTTTCGAGGCAGATCAGTGTTCCTTGCGATCAGTACCACCGGCGCCCCGGAGCGCCCCGCGACCGACCTCGGCTATCTCCTGCACAAGCATCCTGACAAAGCGCAGGCGTTCAGTACTTCCTACGGCAAGGCGCACGTCTTCTATCCCGATGCGAGCGCGGAGCGCTGCACGGCGGCGCTGCTCCTGGAGCTGGACGCGGTGGCGCTGGTCCGCCGCGGCAAGGGCGAGGGCCGCGGCGGAGCACCGGACGCGGCCCTCGCGCAGTACGTCAACGACCGCCCGTACGCAGCTTCTTCGCTCCTCGCCGTGGCGCTGAGCAGCGTGTTCTCCAGCGCGATGAAGGGCGTCTGCCAGGCGAGGCCGGAGCTGCCCGCGCGCCCGCTGCCCCTGCGTATCGAGGTGCCCGCACTGCCGGCCAGCGGCGGCGCCGCTCTCGTACGCGCGCTGTTCGAGCCGCTCGGGTGGACGGTGGGCGCGGAGCCGGTGGCGCTGGACACGGAGTTCCCCCAGTGGGGCGACTCGCGCTACGTGAGCCTCGTACTCGAAGGGGAACAGCGTCTCGCGGACGCCTTGCGGCACCTGTACGTCCTGCTGCCGGTGCTCGACGACGCCAAGCACTACTGGGTCTCCTCCGACGAGGTGGACAAGCTGCTGCGGGCCGGGGAGGGCTGGCTGTCGGACCACCCGGAGCAGGAGCTGATCACCAGCCGTTATCTGGCGCGCCGTGCGTCGCTCACCCGGCAGGCCAGGGAGAGGCTGGAGCTCGTACGGCTCGCCGAGACGGACGACAGCGCCGTCGAGGAGATCGACAACGCCGTCGACGAGCGGACGGACACCGAGGAGGCGCCCGTGCCGCTCGCGGTCCGGCGGCGGGAGGCGATCGTCGCCGCGCTGCGGACGACCGGCGCCTCCAGGGTGCTCGATCTCGGCTGCGGACAGGGCCAGTTGGTGCAGGAGCTGCTCAAGGACACGCGGTACACGGAGATCGTCGGGGTCGACGTGTCGGTGCGGGCGCTCACCGTCGCCGCGCGGCGGCTCGGCCTGGACCGGATGGGGGAGCGGCAGTCCGAGCGCGTCAGGCTCGTCCAGGGCTCGCTCGCCTACACCGACAAGCGGCTCAAGGGGTACGACGCGGCGGTGCTCAGCGAGGTCGTCGAACACCTCGACCTGCCGCGGCTGCCCGCCCTGGAGTACGCGGTGTTCGGCTCCGCGCGCCCCGGAACGGTGATCGTGACGACACCGAACGTCGAGTACAACGTCCGCTGGGACACCCTCCCGGCCGGCCATGTCCGGCACGGCGACCACCGCTTCGAGTGGACGCGCGCCGAGTTCCGCGCGTGGGCGGGCGAGGTGGCCGAACGGCACGGCTACGGCGTGGAGTTCGTACCGGTAGGGCCCGACGACCCCGAGGTGGGACCACCGACCCAGATGGCGGTCTTCGCACTGCGCGCACAGGACACGCGCCCACGGCACACCCGCGCACAGGACACGAAGGAGGAGAAGGCCGCATGAGCGACAACGACACCAGGGTGCGTACGCTGCCCGTCACCGACCTCTCCCTCGTCGTCCTGATCGGCGCGTCCGGCTCGGGCAAGTCCACCTTCGCCCGGCGGCACTTCAAGCCGACCGAGGTGATCTCCTCGGACTTCTGCCGGGGCCTCGTCGCCGACGACGAGAACGACCAGAGCGCCAGCAAGGACGCCTTCGACGTCCTCGGCTACATCGCGGGCAAGCGGCTCGCGGCGGGCCGGCGCACCGTCGTGGACGCGACCAGTGTGCAGCCTGACAGCCGCAGGCAGCTGATCGAGCTGGCCAGGAAGCACGACGTGCTGCCCATCGCCATCGTGCTGGACGTGCCCGAGGAGGTGTGCGCCGAGCGCAACGCCTCGCGCACCGACCGCGCCGGGATGCCGCGCCGCGTCGTCCAGCGGCACATCCGCGAACTGCGGCGCTCGCTCAAGCAGTTGGAGCGCGAGGGCTTCAGGAAGGTGCACGTCCTGCGGGGTGTGGAGGAGGTCGGGACCGCGGAGGTCCGTACCGAGAAGCGGTACAACGACCTGACCCACCTCACCGGCCCCTTCGACATCATCGGCGACATCCACGGCTGCGCTGCCGAACTGGAGTCGCTGCTGGTGAAGTTGGGCTACGCGGACGGCGTGCACCCCGAGGGGCGCACGGCCGTGTTCGTCGGCGACCTCGTCGACCGCGGCCCCGACTCCCCGGGCGTCCTGCGCCGGGTGATGTCCATGGTCGGCTCCGGAAACGCCCTGTGCGTACCGGGCAACCACGAGAACAAGTACGGCCGCCACCTCAAGGGCCGCAAGGTCCAGCCCACCCACGGCCTCGCCGAGACCATCGCGCAGATGGAGAACGAGAGCGACGAATTCAAGCAGCAGGTAAGGGAGTTCGTCGACGGGCTGGTCAGCCACTACGTCCTCGACGGCGGCGGCCTCGTCGTCTGCCACGCGGGACTGCCCGAGAAGTACCACGGCCGCACCTCGGGCCGGGTGCGCTCGCACGCGCTCTACGGCGAGACCACCGGCGAGACCGACGAGTTCGGGCTGCCCGTGCGCTATCCGTGGGCCGAGGACTACCGGGGCCGGGCGGCCGTCGTCTACGGCCACACCCCCGTGCCGGAGGCCACCTGGCTCAACAACACCATCTGCCTGGACACCGGCGCCGTGTTCGGCGGCAAACTCACCGCGCTGCGCTGGCCGGAGCGCGAACTCGTCGACGTACCGGCCGAGAAGGTCTGGTACGAGCCGGTCAGGCCGCTGGCCTCCGAGGCGCCGGGCGGACACGAGGGACGGCCGCTCGACCTCGCGGACGTGCACGGCCGCCGTGTCGTCGAGACCCGGCACGCGGGCCGCGTCTCCGTACGCGAGGAGAACGCCGCCGCGGCCCTGGAGGTCATGAGCCGCTTCGCCGTGGACCCCCGCCTGATGCCGTACCTGCCGCCGACCATGGCCCCGACCGCGACCTCCCGTGCGGAGGGCTATCTGGAACACCCGGCCGAGGCCTTCGAGCAGTACCGGACCGACGGGGTCACGCGGGTCGTGTGCGAGGAGAAGCACATGGGATCGCGGGCGGTGGCGCTGGTGTGCCGCACCGCCGAGACCGCGCGCGAACGATTCGGGACGACGACCGGGGTCACGGGCGCGCTCTACACCCGTACCGGGCGCCCCTTCTTCCCGGAGCCGACCGGTTCCGGCGGTTCGGGCGCGGGTGGCTCCCTCACCGAGGAGATCCTCGGCCGGGTGCGGGACGCCGTCACGGAGGCCGGCCTGTGGGAGGAACTGGAGACGGACTGGCTGCTGCTCGACGCCGAACTGCTGCCCTGGTCGCTCAAGGCCTCCGGACTGCTGCGCTCGCAGTACGCCGCAGTGGGCGCCGCGGCCGGGGCGGTGTTCCCGGGAGCGGTGGCCGCGCTGGAGAGGGCGGCGGCACGGGGCATCGAGGTCGGGGACCTGCTCACCAAGCAGCGGGAACGGGCCGAGGACGCGGCCGCCTTCACCGATGCCTACCAGCGGTACTGCTGGCCCACGTCCGGTCTGGAAGGGGTGCGGCTCGCCCCCTTCCAGATCCTCGCCACGCAGGGGCGGAGCCTGGCCGCCGTCCCGCACGACGAGCAGCTGACCCTGATCGACCGCCTGGTGACGGCCGACCCGTCCGGGCTGCTGAGCACCACCCGACGCCTGTTCGTCGACACGGACGACCCGGCGTCGGTACGGGCCGGGATCGACTGGTGGCTGGAGATGACCGGTCGCGGCGGCGAGGGCATGGTGGTCAAGCCGGTCCGGGCGGTGGCCCGCACGGCCAAGGGCCGGCTGGTCCAGCCGGGGATCAAGTGCCGGGGCCGGGAGTACCTGCGGATCATCTACGGCCCGGAGTACACCCGCCCCGAGAACCTCGACCGCCTGCGGGGACGCTCCCTCAACCACAAGCGCTCCCTCGCCCTGCGCGAGTACGCACTGGGCCTGGAGGCCCTGGACCGACTCGCCGGCGGCGAACCGCTGTGGCGGGTGCACGAGGCCGTGTTCGGGGTGCTGGCGCTGGAGTCGGAGCCGGTGGATCCTCGGTTGTAGGCAATCGATGCCGACAGACGCGCGGCGCGGCGGACCAGCCGCGCCGCAAGCGCTGCACGCGCCCTCAAGGGCACCTGGTTAACCGTGAGTTGCCATGCTATCTTCGCAGGTCGATCCAGCAGGTGTACCGACTCATGGGGGACAGTCGGTGGGGACAGGCGCGGGATTCGGCGAGCCCGGGAGTGATCCCGGCCGTGTACGGGGACTTGAGCTGCTGGCCGAGCTGACGGAAGCACTGTGCGAACTGAGCTGCCTGGACGACGGACAGACACGGATGCAGTTCGGCCAGGTGCTCGGAGAGCATCTGGGCAGATCCGTGGAACCACGCGGCATCAGACTCCGCGACGACGCCGCCCTCTTCGCCCGCGTCGCATTGAGCGTGACGGGCGGTGAGCGCGTACTCCTGTTGGTGGTGCGGGTGTACGAAGGGCCCATGGCGGCCACCGAGTTGGAGCGGATCTTCTCCCCGGTGGTCCGCTCGGTGCCGGACGCGATGCCGTCCGGCCCGCTGTCCAGGGAGGACCAGCGCGCCGCGCGCAGCCGTCTGGACGCCGCCAAGGGCGAAGTGCCGTCCGCGCGATTACGGGACGAACTGGTCCTGGAGCTGAACGGTCTCGACCTGCCGATGGGGCTCTCCGTCGAGCAACTCTTCACCTTCACCGCGGAGTTGAACGTCCAGTCCGACGGCCTTCCGCCCGCCGTCCTGCTCATGGACCTGGCGGCCGCACTCACCGCGGTGACGTCCGACCACCGGACCGCCCTGGCCTCCTGGGCCAAGGAGTGGGCCCAGGAGGCGGAGCTGTCCGAAGAACTGGAGCGGCGCCGGGTACGGCGTGCCGCCGCCGCGTACGACCCGGAGATCCCCCGCTGCCTGGTCGTGTCCGTGGAGCCCGCGCGGGACGGATCGGACGAGGTCATGGTCCGTTCCTGGCTCAACACGACCCGCGGCCGGTGGAATCCGCAGCCCGGCGAACCCGGGACCACCCGGCTCGACGCCCTCGGACCGACCGTCGAGCGGGCGCTGTGCCAGGGGGCCCGCCTGTGGACGACCGAGCACGACTCGTCCTCGGGTGGACACGCACAGGTGCCGCCGTACGTGGAGTTCGTCCTTCCGTACGACCTCCTCAACCACGATGTGGCCGGGTTGATGCTCCGGATCGGCGACGCGAGTCCGTTACCGCTCGCGCTGAAGCACCCGGTCCATCTACGCAGTCTGGAGCGGATGCGTACCACCGACGTACGGGTCCGGCAGCAGTGGCAGGAGCGCTGGCGCGGCCTCGGCGAGCGCGGAGTCGTGGTGCACCGCTGGAGCGAGTCCGACGTCAGGCGGCTGGACGAGTGGGGAACCGCGCTGGCAGGCGACAACGGTCACACGGCGGTGGTGATGGACGCGCCTGGCTCCGCTTCACCCTTGGCCGCGCTCAAGGCTGCCATCGCCGAGGGGATCGGGCTTGCTCTGTGGGATCGCCGGGGTGTTTTCCTTGAGGAGCGGCGGGAAGTGCTGACTGCCGTGTTCGCGTCAGTGCCGACGCCCACGCAGATTCCCCTGGCCATCCACCGTCTTCGCCTCAAGGCCGCGCTCGACGACAGCCGGTTCCTTCTGCTGGGGCGTCATGTCGCCTTCTTCTGGGACGACCCGAATCGTCGCGTCGACTTCCATGATCTCGACCAAGACCTTCCCGCCGGCAAGGAGGCACCGACATGACCGAACTGGAGCAGACGGCCCCCAGCGACTGGCGCGTCTTCCACGCCACCGGACGCACCCCCGACGCGTCCCCGTCCCGGCTGCCCGAGCCGCCGCCGTGGCGGCGGTTCCGCGGCGGGCCGCCCCAGCCCGCTCCGCCGGACGACACGGAGGCCGCACTGCGGCGGCTGGGGACCAGCGGCGTGATCCGGCAGCTCGGCGCCAAGGAGACCGACATCGTCAACGCGGCCCTGGTGCTGCGCCGGCCGCTGCTGGTGACCGGGCCTCCCGGCATCGGAAAGTCCACCCTCGCCTATCTCGTCGCGCGGGAACTCGGCCTGGGGCGGGTCCTCGAATGGAGCATCGTCAGCCGCACCACCCTGCGCGACGGCCTGCACACGTACGACGCTCTCGGACGCGCACAGGCGATCGCCGCGTGGCGGGCGGGACTCCGGGGCGAGGACGCGACGGAGTTCTCCGATCGTGCCGACGGCACGGAGGGCGCGACTGCCGACGGGAGGGGGCGTGCGGTCTCGGAAAACCGTCAACAGGCTCCAAAAATTGGTGAGTTCATTACTCTGGGCGCCCTGGGGACGGCTCTGCTGCCCTACGATCGTCCCCGAGTCCTGCTCGTGGACGAACTGGACAAAAGTGATATCGACCTGCCCAACGACCTGCTGCACGTGTTGGAGAACGGAAGCTATGAGATCCCGGAACTGGTGCGCGACGCCGCCGAGTCGGCCGTCGTGCACACCAGCGACCCGGGCGGACATGCCGTGGTGCGCGACGGCAGGATCGAGTGCCGGGAGTTCCCCGTCGTCGTGATCACCAGTAACGGGGAGAGGGAGTTCCCGGCGGCGTTCCGCAGGCGCTGCCTCCCGCTGGAGCTGCAGTCGCCCACGAGGGAGCAGCTTCTGGCCATCGTGGTGAGCCATCTGACGGAGCTTCCGGAGGGTGCCGAGTCCCTGGTCGACGACTACCTGCACCGGGTGGGGGGTGGAGGTACCCATTCCCTCGATCAGTTGCTGAACGCTGTGCAGCTGACTACTCTGAGTGGTTCCCAGGGCGATGCTGCCGGGCGTAAGCTCGTTGAAATGCTCCTCCGCGATCTCGCGAAGGGCCGCTGAATTGACCGGCGTTCACTGGCAGCGCTCATCCGGGCACGGCGACGGGAACCCCACCACCGGGGCGTCGTCCCGCTCGGCGTTGCCCGAAGCCGACGCGGACCCCGCACCGCACTGGAAAGAGCTGGCGGACGCCGTATGGCTCGCGGCCCACTGGGAACGTCACGCGCGGCACGGCCCCGACCCGGGCGACGATGCCGGTGGCGGAACTCCCGCCCCACCGGGTCCGGACGGCACCACGGTGCGGCTTCCGCACAGCGGCCCGTCGGCCTCCGACCCCGTACAGCAGCCGCCCGAGGCCACCTCCGGTGACGGGGGTCGCTCCGGCGAACCGTCGATCCGGCCCGTTTCGTTGCCGGGCGGTGCTTTCGAGGACGCGACGACGCGGCCTCGGCTCTTATCCGATCCCGGGGGGTTCGAGGTCCTGCGTGTCGGCGGGCCGCTGCTGCCCGACGCGGCGGCGTCGCCCGCAGGACCGGCTCCGGGCAGGGAGACGGCCCGGCTCGCGCGTTCCCTGCACGGGCTCGGCCGCCGTGTGCCGTCCAGGCTCGCCGAAGAGCTGGACGAGGAGACCACCGCTGAACGAGGCATCGTCGACGGGCTGTGGCTGCCCTTCCTCAAACCGGCCCTGACCTCCTCCTTCGACCTCGTCCTGCTGATCGACGACGCGCCCACCATGCGGATCTGGAGCGACTGGACCAGTCGGCTGGCGCAGGCGGCCGAGGAGAGCGGGGCCTTCCGCGCCGTGCGCGTCGTCCGGGTCGCGGTCCCGCGCGCCGGAACGGCGACCGTGCGCCGCGGCGCGGACCAGGCTCCCGCCGACCCCGCCGAACTGCTCGACGGAAGCGGCGATCGCGTGTTCCTGGTCGTCACCGACGGTCTGGCCCACGGCTGGGCGGGCTCCGCGGCCGACATGCTGCTCAGCCGTCTGGGCCGGGCGGGCCCCACCGCGCTCGTCCACCTGCTGCCGCCCCACCTGCGCCACCGCTCCTCGCTCGACCCCCATCAGGCGTTGCTCGCCGCCGGGGGATTCGGCGCGACCAACGAGAGCCTGGAGTACCGGCCGCCCGCCCACGGTCCCGACCCGATGCGTCCGCTGCCGGAGCGGGGCGACGGGGCCGTTCCCGTACCTGTGCTGTCCCGCAAACCGGCCTCGATCGCCGCCTGGGCCGATCTCGTCACGGGGATGCACGGGGTGTCCCGCGAGCTGCCCGTCGTCCTGGCCGGCACCCTCACGAAGGGTGCGCCCGCGCCGGGACTGGACGCCCCAGGGCATTCCGGCGCCGCGCCGGACGCGGTGCGCCGCTTCTTCGGTCTCGCGTCTCCGGCCGCGCGCCGGATGGCGTCGCACATGGCCGCCATGCCCTTCGACCTGGAACTGGTCGACCAGTACCGCGAACGGGTCACGCCGGCCACCGGCGTCGACGATCTCGCCGAGATCCTGATGGGCGGTCTGATCGACTGGAACGGGGCCGGCGACGAGCGGCCGGAGTTCGCCGAGGGGGTCAGGGAAGAGCTCCTCGCGACCGTGACCCGAACCGATCTCCACCTGACAATCGACGCGCTGAGCGACCTTCCGGCGGCCGGCGAACAGGGTGTGGCGCTGCGCGACGCGCTGCGTGATCCGGAAGGCGCCGCACTGCCCGATCCGGCGGAGCGGGCCTGGGTACTGACGCAGTTGGCCGCCCTGCGCGCACTGTCCGGTCGTCGTTACTCCGAACGTGCACAGCGCATTGCACCGCATGTGCCACGATTCGCGGCCGCTGTAGCAAAACCTCCTGTTTCTGGTGCTTCGTCCGGTGCGGGATCGGGCAGTGAGAAACCCGAGTCGAGAGTCCCCGATCCTGATCCACCTGGAGAGCGTGTGGCGAGCCCGGTTACCGAAACATCCCTACCCGAGTCCCCGGAGGCTGAGCCCCCCATGACGAGCAGCGCGGCCGGCACCCCGGCGACCGGAACACCGGCGATCGGAACGCCGGCTCTCATGGTGAACGTTCCGTTGCGGAACACCTCGTTCGTGGGCCGGACGGAGCTCCTACAGGCGGTGGAGAGGCGGCTGGACACCCAGGACACCGCGGCTGTGCTGCCGCACGCGCTGCACGGGCTGGGCGGGGTGGGGAAATCACAGCTCGCGCTGGAATACGTCTACCGTCACCAGCGGGAATACAACGTGATCTGCTGGATCCCGGCCGAGCGGGAGAGCCTGATCCTGACGGCACTCGCGGGCTTGGCCGTCCGTCTGCGGGTGACCCCCGCGGGGCAGGACGGAAGCAACGCCCCGGCCGCCAACACGGCCGTACCGGCTGTGCTCGAAGCGCTGCGCACGGGATCGCCGTACGACAAATGGCTGCTGATTTTCGACAATGCCGAGAATATCGAACTGGTTCGCCGCTTTTTCCCCGGGAACGGCCCTGGAAAGATCATTGTCACGTCGCGGAACCCCGAATGGGAACGAGTGGCGGCGCCTCTTCAGGTGAACGTGTTCGAGAGGCAGGAATCCGTCGAGCTTCTTCAGAAACGTTCCCCGGACCTCTCCGCGGAGGACGCCGACCTGCTCGCCGGGGCCCTGGGCGACCTGCCGCTCGCCGTGGAGCAGGCCGGAGCCTGGCGCGCGGTCACGGGCATGCTCGTCGAGGACTACATCGACCTGCTGGACCGGCGCAGTCCGGAGATCCTCCACCTCGACCCGGCCCCCGACTACCCGGTCTCCGTCGCCGCGGCATGGGACATCTCGCTGGAGCGGATCAAGGAGAACAGCCCCGGGGCGCGCGAACTCCTGGACATCTGCGCCTGTATGGCCCCCGAGCCCATTCCGCTCTCGCTGCTGCGCAGGAGCCGCGGAATCGACATCTCACCCCACGTCGACCCCATTCTCGGCGAGGCGATCAAACGCGGCCGGGCCGTTCGCGCCCTGACCCAGTTCTCCTTGGTAAAACTGGACCTTCGAGCCAACACACTCCAGATGCACCGTCTGCTGCAAAATGTGCTCCTCGCCAAGCAGGGGCCCGAGGAACGTGAGCGTATGCAAAACGCGGCCCACCAGCTTCTGTCGGCGGCCAAACCCGGCCACTACGCATCGTCGCAGGAATGGCCTGCCTATCAGGCGCTGCTGCCGCACGTGCTGAGTTCCCAGGCTGTGACGAACACGGACAGGGATGTCCGTGAACTGGTCTACGACACCACGCTGTTCCTCTACTTCTGGGGTGACCACGAAGGTGCCGCCGCCCTCGCGAGGCAGGCCTACAGCGCATGGCTCGAAGCCTCCGGCGAGGAGGACATCCACGTCATCCGCATCTCGAAGATCCTGGCGTTCCTGCTGCGTATCGTCGGTGAGGGTGCCGAGTCCATCCAGCACAACGAGAAGGCGCTGGAGCTCTCGCGCCGAGGGGTGGTCGAGGAGGAGGACCTGATCGACTCCATGATCGAGCTGGCCGACGCGCGACGCTACCAGGGCAGGTTCGCGGAGGCCCGTGACCTCGGTCAGGAAGCCACCGAACGCGCGCGTGCCCAGCTGGGGCTGGACGACGAGATCGCGTTGCGGGCCGCGCACAGCTGGGGCGTGGACCTCCGGCTGTGCGGCCAGTTCCGCGAGGCACTGCCCATGGACCAGGAGACGGCGCGGCTGCGCGAGGAGATGCTCGGTCCTGCCAGCTTCCTCACGTTGAACACACTCAACGGACTGGCGCTCGACATGCGCGAGAGCGGGGACTACCCGGGCGCCCGCGTGTTCCAGGAGGACGTGCACCGCCAGGCGCGCGCCGCCCTCGGTGACGACCACCCGCTCACCCTGCGCATCGCTGGCAACCTTGCCATCTGCCGACGTCGTGACGGTGCGATCGCCGATGCCGCCAAGCTCTCCGACGAGACCCTGCACGCCTTCGTGGCCGGGTACACGAGCAGCCACCCCGAGTCCCTCGCGATGGCCATCAACGTCAGTGTCGACCGGCGTCTCGCCGGCGACCTGGACGGTTCGCGCGCGCTGGGCGAGACGACGCTCGCCGGCTGCACGAAGCGCTTCGGCCCCGACCACGCCTACACCCTGCTCCTGAAGGCCAACCTCGCCGCCACACTGCGGGGTCTCGGGGATCTCGCCCTCGCGCAGGAGTACGAGGACGACGCCGCCACCCGGCTCGCGCGGACACTCGGAGAACGCCATGTGACGACACTGACGGTCGGCATCGGTCAGGCGAACACGGAGTACCAGCTGCTGGACTTCGAGCGGGCCCGCGCGATCGACGAGGCCAATCTTCCCCTGTTGACCGAGGCCGCGGGAGCTGAACACCCGCTCACTCTTGCCTGTGCCTCGAACCTGGGACTCGACCTGAGAGGGCTGGGGCGGGTGCAGGAGGCGGACGAGATGGAGCGGCGAGCGGTCCAGGGCTTCGGGCGAGTGGTCCGGGAGGACCATCCGTGGCTGGTTGCGGTCCGTCTGCGCCGGCGGATCGAGTGCGACATCGCGCCGATGCCGCTGTGACACGGCGTCCCGGGCAGGTCCGGCACGCCGTGCCGTCCGGGACGGGACGCGGTGCCGGGCACGGGGACGAAGCCGTACGGGAACCTTGAGGGGCGTCACGGGGGGACACATGGCGACGGTCGTGTTCATTCATGGGACCGGGGTGCGCGAACCAGGGTTCTCGGCCCTCGCGGGGCGGGTGGCCGCGGGGCTCGGGGCCCTGCGCGACGGACTCCGTGTCGTGCCGTACTACTGGGGCGGCCCGCACGGTGCCACGCTGGCCGGCGGCGGGTCGAGCCTGCCGCCGGAGGCGGGTGCCAGTCGTGGTCCCGGTGACGTTCCGGCCGGGGCGGACGCCGACGACGAGACGTCCGCCTGGGCGGTGCTGTACGCCGACCCCGACGCCGAACTCGCCCTGGCGGCGGCGGAGACGGCGTCGGACACCGAACGCCCGCCGGGTTCCGTACCGCCGGAACAGCTGATACAGGCGCTGCTGGAGAAGCTGGCCGCGCAAGGCGACGGTCCCGCGACCGAACTCGGCCCCGGGCTGGCGGATGCCGCGTCGGAGCTGGCCGCACACCCCCTGCTGGGTCCCGCGGCCGCCGCCCTGCCTCCCGGTGAACTCGCGGCCCTGGCGGCTCGCCGGCTGATCGCCCGGGTCGTCGCCGACGCGCTGGAGGCCGACGATCCGCTCATCCCGACCGGGGACACCAGGGACGCCGTGGTGGACCGCGTCGCCCAGGCGCTCGGCGCACCGCCCCGGGGCGCGGAACGAGGCCTGGGAGCACGGCTGTTACGGCTCGTGGGCCGCGGCGCCTCCCGAGCCGTCGTACGCCGCCGACGGGCCCTGACCGAGGCCGCCCACCCCGCGGCCGGGGACGTCCTGCGGTACCTCAGCAGGGGCGAGGCGGTCCGGGCGGACCTGCGCGAGCTGGTCGCGGGCCTCGAACCGCCCGTGACCCTCGTCGGTCACAGCCTCGGCGGGATCATCGCCCTGGACACACTGGTCACCGCCCCCCTCCCGCAGGTCAGCCTGCTGGTCACCGCGGGCTCGCAGGCCCCGTTCCTCTACGAGCTGGGAGCCCTGCCCTCCCTCACGCATCCCGCGCCCCTGCCGTCGCACGTCCCGCCCTGGCTGAATCTGTACGACCGCCGCGACCTGCTCGGTTACCTGGGCTCCGGTCTCTTCGGCGAACGGGTCACCGACATCGCCGTCGACAGCCGGCAGCCGTTTCCCGCGTCGCACAGTGCCTACTGGACGCATCCCGACGTGTACCGGCACATCGCGGACCGGCTGCCGTGACCGGCCCCGGCCCGGCAGGGAAGGGGCAGGACCCGCGCCGGGTGCACGCCCTGATCGTCGGCATCGAGCAGTACGACGCCGGCGGTGCGTGGGACCTGCCCGGACCCGCCAGGGACGCCCTCGCGTTCCACCGGCTGCTGAGCCTCGCCGGGGTGCCGGACTCCCAACTGCGCCTGCACCTGGCCCCCTTGCCCCCGTTCACCCCCGACACCCCCTACCGGCCCGCCGACCACGCGACCCTGCGACGCGCGCTCGTACGCGAACTCGCCGCCGCCCAGGGCGAGGTGCTGTGGGTGTGGTGGGGCGGCCACGGGGTCCTCGACCGCGCGGACCACCTCCGGCTGCTGTGCTCCGACGCGACCACCGGGGACAAGGTGGCTCTCGACCTGGACACCGCACTGGCCCGGTACGCGGGCGACGCCGTCCCCGCACTGACCGAGCAACTGTGGCTGGTCGACGCCTGCGAGACCTTCGAGGAGGCGCTGTCCTTCCGGGACCCGCTGCCCGACGACGCCCTCCCGGTGGGGCGGCGCAACCTCGCGCACCGGCAGTCGATGCTGCGGGCCGCGGGGCGCGGCCGGGCCGCGGCCAACGATCCCGTGCGCGCCACCGGCCTCTTCTCCGAGATCCTGCTCGACCTGCTCGCCGACCGGGCCGCGGTGCTGCCCGCCCTGCCCGATCCGGAGGAACTCTTTTCCGCCGTACGGGACCGGGTGGCGGCGCTGCGCGAGGCGGGCCGGACACTGCAGCACCCCGAGATCCGGCTGTGGAGTGCGCAGCGGACCGAGACACTGCCACCGGCGCAGGAGCGTGGCACGTCTCCGCTGCTCCGGGCGGTGGAGGCGGTCATGGCCTACGACTGGACGGCCGACCCGGTCGAACGCCAGGCCGTCGTCGCCGCGTTGGGCCCGCGGATCCATGCGACGCTGCCCCGGCACAGCAAGGCCCGCACCGATGTCACCGGCATCCTCAACTCGCTCGGCCGTCGCCGTCCCGAGGACCTGTGGGAGCTGTTCGACGTCGTGGTGTCCGTGGACGACGACACCGACAGAAGAACGGAACTCGCCGACGCGCTGCGGGAATTCGCGACATACCATGCCCAACGACGCCGTCCGGGCTGATCAGGTGGCGTGATCGTACGGCTTTCCGTCAAGGGCTGTGTTCGTCATGATGGACAGTATGCGGGGCATCGAGTGCCACTGCCTGAGAAAGGGATGCGCCTTGGACCAGTCGCATGCTCTGCACGACGCTCAAGCCGCCGCCCGCGAGCCGGCCGTCACGGCAGACGGTGCCCACGACTGGGAGTCCGAGCTGCCCGACCTCGCGACGCTGCCACTGGCCGCCCTCGACGGCCTCCCTCCGCTCCGTGAGGATTCCCGCGTGCTCGCCGAGGTCCTGCGCGCCCGGAGCAGCGTAAAAGGCGGAGGTGAGCCGCAGGGCAGAGCGGAATGACGGTCCCTGCGCCCGACGCACGTCCGTCCGCCCGAGCGGAGGCCCCGGGAATGACCGGCAAGCAGTCCGACTTGACGCTCCGCATGCCGGGGCGGCTCTTCGAGGAGCTGTCCACCGGCGGGAGTTCGGCCGACGCCCTCGCCTTTCTGGAGCGCGGCGAACGCGCGCGCAGACTGCTGCTCCTGCGCACCCTGCTCGACCGCCTCGGCACCCTGCCCACACCGCTCGACACCCCCGCCGACGCGTGGCGAACCGTCAAGGCCGCCGCGGACCGGGCCCCCGGACCCGTCGACCGGCTGCTTCTCGCCCCGCAGACCGGCGGCTGGCTCGGCCACGTACTGCGCCGTCTGCACGGCAGCGCTGCGGGCGGTCCGCCCCTGTGGGCCGAGGCGGGCCACCTCTGCGCGCTGGCCGTGGCGGCGGCCCTGCGGGCCGGCACGGACGCCGACCTGAAGGTGCCGCTCCTCGACGGCGCCCTCGTCCTTCCCTCCCTGGGCCTGGCGCGGCTGCCCGGCGCACCACGCGGGCCGTCGGTCGGCCGGGCGGACGTGCGCGGCGGCGAGCTGACGCTCACGTCGGAGGCGGTGGACGGCCCGCCTGTCGTCGTCCGCCGTCCCACCGCCGTACTCGTGGGCACTGCGGGAGCCGTACCCGACATCGACCCGCACTGGACGCCGCTGCGCGTCCTCACGCTCCCGCGGCCGTCGGGAACGGCCTCCGTCACCCTGGACGACCTCGACCCCTACCGCGACCTCGACGACCCCCTCGCGCCCGCCCGGCTCCAGGCCGCGGAAGCGACCGCATGGCAGCGGCTGTTCGAGGAGGCCGCTCTGATCGTTTCCGCCGGCGGGACGAATGGGCCCGGTCGCCTGGACGCCGCCGACATCCGCGCCGTCGTGCCATGGGGCCGCACCACCGCGCTGCCCGAGGCCCCGCCCACCGTGCGGCTCTCCGCCTCCAGCGGCGACTCCTACGCCGCCATGGTCGTCGCCCGTCCCGCCGGTGCCCTCGCGCTCGCCGAAACGCTGGTGCACGAGTTCCAGCACAGCAAACTGGCCGCCCTGCTCCATCTGTTCCCGCTGCTCGACGACGACCGCGAGGAGCGCTACTACGCTCCGTGGCGCGGCGACCCCCGACACCTCACCGGCCTCCTGCACGGCGCGTACGCCTTCACGGGTGTCGCGGGCTTCTGGCGCGACCGCCTCGCCGAGGCCCGGCGGCCCGAGGAGGCGGAGGTGGCCGGCTACCACTTCGCGCTGCGCCGGACGCAGAGCCGTCTCGTCGTGCGCACCCTGCTGACGAGCGGCCGGCCGACCGTCCAGGGCAGGGCCTTCGCGGCGGGGCTCGCCCGCACGCTCGACGGCTGGCTGCGTGAGCCCGTCCCGGCGACCGCTCTCGCCCGGGCCCGCACGGCCGCGGCCCTGCACCGCACCGAATGGCGACTGCGCAACGTGCTGCCCCGGCCCGTGTCCCCGGCCTCACCGGACATGCCCGCACTTCGTACCGATCGGACGTCCTGGCCGGACCACCGCACCTACGCCTTCGCCGCGCCGCCCGCGGTCCCGCGCACCGCCGACGAGTATCTAGCCGCCGGTGATCCGGCGGGCGCGCTCACCCGGTACGGGGACGTCCTGACCGCCGACTCGGCGGAACCGCACGCCCTCGCCGGCTGGATCGTCGCCCGCGCCGCCCTTGAGCCGGGCCGCGCCGGGCGCCGGATGCTGGCCCGCCCGGAACTCCTCCAGCCGCTGCCCGGCGGCTGAGGCGCCCGCGCTGTCGCGGCCGACGTCCGTTCCGCTCACCCCACCAACCGCAACCGCCGCCCGCAAACCCCCACCCGCACCGACTGCCCCCACGTGAGTTCCAACGCGTCCCCCTCCATCCCGTCCCCGAACGCGATCAACCGTTCGGACTCGGCCGTGAGGGTCAGGTGGGACGTGGAGGACAGCTGGCCCGCCACCTGGGAGGTGCCCGTCGCCGGGGACGGCCAGGCCTCGCGAACGCACCACACCAGGCGGTCCTCCGTGGGCCGGGGGAGCGGCAGGGGGTTGCCCCTCTCCTGCCACACCGACCTGATCCACCCCGTCGCCCCCGTACCCGTGCCCACCAGTACCCCGGAGGAGGCCTGCGCCTCGGAGGGGGCCTGGGGCTCCGCGGCGCCTTCGCCCGCCCTGGCGGACTCGGACCCCTCGACGGCCAAGCGGTACCGGGCCGTCTGGTGGCCCGCCGCGCCCAGGTAGATCTCGTTCAGCGCGAGCAGCCGCTGGGTGTCGTCGGCGACCGCCTCCACCATGGTGAGTTCCTCCATGCCCGTCCCGGCGGCGAGCGCCGCGGGGAGCAGGCGGGCCGCGTCCGCCGGGCCGTGGCGTACCAGGACGCCCGCGTTGCGGCCGGGTTCCGCGTCGATGCCCACCACCGGCTGGCCGCTGAGGTATTTGGCCGCGTTCGCCACCAGGCCGTCCTGGCCGACCACGACCACCACGTCCTCCGGGGCGAACAGGAAGCGGTCCAGGTCGGCCCGTTCGACCCGGCTCTGACGCCACGTCAGGGGGATCGCCGCGGTCACGTCGGACAGCGCGCGCCGCGTGCGGCGGTGGCGTTCCGCGACCTCCTCGATGTCCCGGCCCCGGGAGGAGAGGAAGAAGGCGGCCTGCCCGTGCGTGCCGTGGTGGGCCACCAACTCCTCGTACTCCGTGGTGCGGTGGACCAGGACGATCCGCGGGGCGAGGCTCATGCGTCGTCCCGTACGCCCAGTTTGGCCAGCAGGCCGGTCAGCACGTCCGGCGAGATGGTCACGCTGTCGATGTTCGGCAGGTTCTCGGCCAGGCGCGTCCCGGTCAGGGCGTGCAGGGTGCTGACGTCGACGTCGGCGTGCACTCGCAGCCAGGCGGCCTGGGCCTGCGCCCGCGCCTCTCCGACCTCGCGCGCCGCCTCCGCCTCGGCCCGTGCGAGCCGCACGGAACGGGCCGCCTCGGCGTCCGCGAGCCGTACCGTCCGCTCGGCCTCCGCCTTGGCCAGCCGCTCGGTCCGCCTGGCCTCGGCGTCCGCCAGCTGCACGGACCGTTCGGCCTCCGCCCCGGCCAGCTTCACCGTCCGGGCCGCCTCGGCCTCGGCGCGTACCGCGTCCGCCGCCGCGTGCTCCTCCGCCTCGCGGCGTGTGTTCGTCCCGCGCTGTTCGACCAACTGCTCCTCGCGCCGCGCGAGTTCGATCTGGCTCGCCAGTTCGTTCTCGGCGATCGTCCGCTCCCGCTCGACGGCCACGGCCCGCCGCTCGTAGGTGGCGCGGTCGGCCTCCTGCTGGATCTGCTCGCGGGCCGGGGTGCGCAAGGCCCGCTCGACCTCCGGCTCCGGGCGCAGTGCCACCACGCGTACGGCGACCACCTCGATGCCGGTCGCGGGCAGCCGCGGCTCCGTCCCCAGCCCGGCCGCGACCCGTTCCCGTACCGACGCGACGCCGTCGACCAGCGCCGACGCCAGTGTCGTACGGGCCAGTACGTCCAGGGCGTGCTGCTGGGCCGACTCGGTGAGCAGGGTGCCCAGTTGCTCCAGTGGCGCGCCCCGCCACACCCCGGTGTCGGGGTCGATGGAGAAGTCCAGGCGTGCGGCGGCGAGTGCCGGGTCGCTGACCCGGTAGGTGACGGTCGCCTGTACCGCGATGTCCTGGAAGTCGGACGTACGGGCGTGGAAGGTCATCGCCAGCTCGCGGTCGTCCACCGGTACTTCGGACAGCGCGGCGCTCAGCGCGCGGTACCAGAAGCTGAGTCCGGGGCCGTCGTGCAGCAGCTCGGCGCCGCGGTGGTGCCGGATGTGCGCCGTCGGAGCGCCGCGCAGGTGGCGCCAGCCCAGGCGCCTGGTGATGTCGGCCATTGGATTCCCTCGTTCCCCCTCGTTTGTCGTCTGGCCGACGATAACCAGTTCCGCCATTAATAGTCAAGAGGACCATTAAGGAGATGGGTGAGGGGAGCGGGGGCGTCCGGGCGAACGCGTGGGCGAAGAAAGTGCCGACCGGTGGGTCAAGCGGCCCTCGGGTGGTCAGGATGGAGTCATGGGATTCCACGTCGACTCCGAAGCCGGGCGGCTGCGCCGCGTCATCCTCCACCGGCCGGATCTGGAGCTCAAAAGGCTCACCCCCAGCAACAAGGACGCCCTCCTCTTCGACGACGTGCTGTGGGTGCGCAGGGCGCGCGCGGAGCACGACGGGTTCGCGGACGTCCTGCGCGACCGCGGCGTCACCGTCCACCTCTTCGGCGACCTGCTGACCGAGGCCATGGCCATCCCGGAGGCCCGGTCGCTCGTCCTGGACAGGGTCTTCGACGAGAAGGAGTACGGGCCGCTCGCCACCGACCATCTGCGGGCCGCCTTCGAGGGTCTGCCGGCGGGCGAGCTGGCCGAGGCGCTGGTCGGCGGGATGACCAAGCGGGAGTTCCTCGACGCGCACCCCGAGCCGACCTCCGTGCGCTTCCACGTCATGGACCTCGACGACTTCCTCCTCGGGCCGCTGCCCAACCACCTCTTCACCCGCGACACCTCCGCCTGGATCTACGACGGCGTCTCCATCAACGCCATGCGCTGGCCCGCGCGCAGACGCGAGACCGTGCACTTCGAGGCGATCTACCGGCATCACCCGCTGTTCCGCGCGGAGGAGTTCAACGTGTGGTCCGAGGGGCAGGCCGACTATCCGTCCACCATCGAGGGCGGCGACGTCCTCGTCATCGGCAACGGCGCCGTGCTCATCGGCATGAGCGAGCGGACGACACCCCAGGCCGTGGAGATGCTCGCGCACAAGCTCTTCGCCACCGGCTCCGCGCAGTCCATCGTGGCCCTCGACATGCCCAAGAAGCGGGCCCTCATGCACCTCGACACGGTGATGACGATGGTCGACGGCGACACCTTCACCCAGTACGCCGGGCTCGGCATGCTCCGCTCGTACACCATCGAGCCGGGCGTCGGCGACAAGGAACTCAAGGTCACCGACCACCCGCCGGAGCACATGCACCGCGCGATCGCCGCCGCGCTCGGGCTGAGCCGGATCCGCGTCCTGACCGCCACCCAGGACGTGCACGCCGCCGAACGCGAGCAGTGGGACGACGGCTGCAACGTCCTCGCCGTCGAACCGGGTGTCGTCGTCGCGTACGAGCGCAACCAGACCACCAACACCCACCTGCGCAAACAGGGCATCGAGGTGATCGAGATCCCCGGCAGCGAACTGGGCCGGGGGCGGGGAGGCCCGCGCTGTATGAGCTGCCCGGTGCAGCGGGACGCCGTGACCCTGGGGTGACCGGCCCGGACGGGAGCGGTGGCGGACGGATGTGGCGGCCGTGCGGACGTGGGGCCGTATAGAAATGTGGGTCGTCGTATAGAATTCCAAGAGTCCCTGTTTACGTAACCCTGGAGCGCCCCCATGGCGACAGTCCCGTACGCCCTCGCCGGCCGCCACTTCCTGAAGGAGCTGGACTTCACGCAGGAGGAGTTCCGCGGCCTGATCGAGCTCGCCGCCGAGCTGAAGGCGGCGAAGAAGGCCGGGACGGAGACCCAGCGGCTGCGGGGCCGGAACATCGCGCTGATCTTCGAGAAGACCTCGACGCGCACGCGCTGCGCCTTCGAGGTCGCCGCCGCGGACCAGGGCGCGTCGACCACGTACCTCGACCCGTCGGGCTCGCAGATAGGGCACAAGGAGTCCGTGAAGGACACCGCGCGGGTGCTCGGCCGGATGTTCCACGCGATCGAGTACCGCGGGGACAGCCAGGCGGGCGTCGAGGAGCTGGCGGCCCACGCCGGGGTGCCCGTCTACAACGGCCTGACCGACGACTGGCACCCGACGCAGATGCTGGCCGACGTGCTCACGATGGTCGAGCACTGCGACAAGCCGCTCCACGGGATCGCCTTCGCCTACCTCGGCGACGCCCGCCTCAACATGGGCAACTCGTACCTGGTCACCGGCGCGCTGCTCGGCATGGACGTACGGATCGTCGCGCCGAAGGCCTACTGGCCCGCCGAGGAGGTCGTGGCGCAGGCGCGCGAGCTCGCCGTGGTCAGCGGGGCGCGGATCACGCTCACCGAGGAGGTCGGTGAGGGGGTCCTCGGCGTCGACTTCGTCGCCACGGACGTGTGGGTGTCGATGGGGGAGCCCAAGGAGGTCTGGGACGAGCGCATCGCCGACCTCGGCCCGTACGCCGTGACGATGGACGTCCTGCGGGCCACCGGCAACGCGGACGTCAAGTTCCTGCACTGCCTGCCGGCCTTCCACGACCTGGGTACCAAGGTCGGCCGGGAGATCCACGAGCGGCACGGGCTCGACTGCCTGGAGGTCACCGACGAGGTCTTCGAGTCGGCCCACTCGGTCGTCTTCGACGAGGCGGAGAACCGGCTGCACACGATCAAGGCGGTCCTGGTGGCGACGCTGTCCTGAGCCGTGGCTCGGGCCGTGGCATCAGCCGTGGCCTGGGCCCTTTCAGGCGGGCCTTCGCTGGTGGGGGACCACCGGCAGCCGGAACCAGACCGCCTTGCCGGACTCCGTCGGACGGTGGCCGCACGACGAGCTGAGGGTGCGGATCAGCAGCAGTCCGCGGCCGTGCTCCTGCCAGGGATCGGGCTCGCACGACGGATCGGGGATCGTGAGGTCGCCCGGCGGAGACGGGTCCCGGTCGTGCACCTCGACCTGGCATCCGGTCGGCAGCAGCTCCACGACCAGCTCTATGGGTGCGTCGCCCCGGGTGTGCTCCACGGCGTTGGCCACCAGCTCGGCGGTGAGCAGTTCCGCGGTGTCGCAGTCGGCGGACAGCTCGATCTCCGCCAGCGCGGTACGGACCAGTGCGCGGGCGACCGGCACGGCCGCGACGGTGTGCGGCAGGGCGATGCGCCAGGAGGCTGGGGCGTGGGGCTCGTGCAAGGCGGATCCGTTCATGGAGCAGGATGTCCTGCTTTCAACTTTAGGAATGGTACGTCGCATCCCGACAGAGGCGCTCGGTGGGCCTTTTTCGGGACGTTCGGCCCGGTTCCGGGCTGTCTACCCAGAGGAACGGTTCGGCTCCCGCGGACTGCTCCCGCCGTTACGGAGCTATCGACGAGTCGTGACTCGGTGACCGGACGTGTCACGACAGCAGAAGGCCGGACACCTTGTCGCTGGTGCCCGGCCCTGTACGGTCCTGCGCTCAGATCGTGGCGGCGGCCTCGCTCAGATCGACCATGCCCGCCGTCAGCGTGGACCCGTCCGCCGGGTCGATGAGGATGAACGCGCCGGTACGGCGGCTGTCGGCGTAGTCGTCGAGCGCGAGCGGCTCGGCGGTGCGCAGGGTGATCCGGCCCAGGTCGTTGGCGTGCAGGCCGGCCTCTGGCGCGGTCAGGTTCTGCACGACGGCCTTCACCGTGCGGGTCGTGTGTCTGACCAGCACCCGGTCGCCGACGCGCAGGGGACGGTCGGCCAGATGGCAGACGGCCGCCCGGACGTCCCGGGTGAGCGCCGGCGCCTCCGCCCCACTGGTGATCATGTCGCCGCGGGACACATCGAGGTGGTCCGTCAGACGCAGGGCCAGCGACTGCGGCGCGTACGCCTGGCGCACCTCCTCGCCGAGTACGTCGATGCCCTCGATCGTGGACGTCCCGCCGGAGGGGTGGACGGTCACGCGGTCGCCGACGCGCAGCGAGCCGGAGGCCAGCTGGCCCGCGTAGTGACGGGCCTCGCCGTGCCGGATCACGTACTGGACGGGGAAGCGGGCGGGTGCGTTCGTCGGGTCGGCGCCCACCGGGACGGATTCCAGGTGCTCCAGCAGCGCGGGGCCCTCGTACCAGTCCATGCGCGCGGAACGGTCCACCACGTTGTCGCCGGCCAGGGCCGATACGGGGATCGGGGTGAAGCCGGGCAGGTCCAGCTCGGCGGCGTGGCCCGCGAAGTCCTCGACGATCCGGTCGAACTCCTTCGCCCCGTATCCGACGAGGTCCATCTTGTTGACGGCGAGCACGATGTGCGGGACGCGCAGGAGGGCGGCGATGGCGGCGTGGCGGCGGGTCTGCTCGACGACGCCGTTGCGCGCGTCGACGAGGATGATCGTCAGTTCGGCGGTGGAGGCGCCGGTGACCATGTTGCGGGTGTACTGCACGTGGCCGGGGGTGTCGGCGAGGATGAAGCGCCTTTTCGCGGTGGCGAAGTAGCGGTAGGCGACGTCGATGGTGATGCCCTGTTCGCGTTCGGCGCGCAGGCCGTCGGTGAGCAGGGCGAGGTCGGGGGTGTCCTGGCCGCGGTTGCGGGAGGCGTGCTCGACGGCTTCGAGCTGGTCGGTGAGGACCGATTTGGAGTCGTGGAGGAGGCGGCCGACGAGGGTGGACTTGCCGTCGTCGACGGAACCGGCCGTCGCGAACCGCAGAGTGTCGACCGTGGTGGTGCTGGTCATGGTTAGAAGTACCCCTCGCGCTTGCGGTCTTCCATCGCGGCCTCGGACATCTTGTCGTCGGCGCGGGTGGCGCCCCGCTCGGTGAGCCGGGAGGCGGCGATCTCGGTGATCACGGCTTCCAGCGTGGTGGCGTCGGAGTCGACGGCGCCCGTGCAGGACATGTCGCCGACCGTGCGGTAGCGCACGAGACGCGTCTCGACGGTTTCGTTGTCCTTGGGGCCGCCCCAGTCGCCGGCGGTGAGCCACATGCCGGCGCGCTGGAAGACGTCGCGTTCGTGGGCGAAGTAGATCTCGGGCAGTTCGATGCCTTCGCGGGCGATGTACTGCCACACGTCCAGTTCGGTCCAGTTGGACAGGGGGAAGACGCGGACGTGTTCGCCGGGGGCGTGGCGGCCGTTGTAGAGGTTCCACAGTTCGGGGCGCTGGCGGCGGGGGTCCCACTGGGAGAACTCGTCGCGCAGGGAGAAGACGCGTTCCTTGGCGCGGGCCTTCTCCTCGTCGCGGCGTCCGCCGCCGAAGACGGCGTCGAAGCGCTCAGCCTGGATCTTCTCGGTCAGTGGCACGGTCTGGAGCGGGTTACGGGTTCCGTCGGGACGTTCCCGCAACACACCACGGTCGATGTAGTCCTGTACGGAGGCCACATGGAGCCGCAGCCCATGCTTCTTGACCGTGCGGTCGCGGTACTCAAGGACTTCCGGAAAGTTGTGTCCTGTGTCCACATGGAGGAGGGAGAAGGGCACCGCGGCGGGCGCGAATGCCTTCAGTGCCAGGTGCAGCATGACGATGGAGTCCTTGCCGCCGGAGAAGAGCACCACCGGCCGCTCGAACTCGCCCGCCACCTCGCGGAAGATGTGCACCGCCTCGGACTCCAGCGCGTCCAGATGCGAGAGCGCGTAGGGGAGTGAGGGCGTCCGGGCGGCCGTCGTCGCGGTACTCACACCAACCCCCTGGCCGCCAGCACCGCGTGCACCGCGTCCGCCGACTGCTCGGGCGTCTGCGACCGGGTGTCCAGCGCGAGCGCCGGGTCGAGCGGGGGCTCGTACGGGTCGTCGACCCCGGTCAGCCCGGTCAGCCGGCCGGCCGCCTGCCGCGCGTACAGCCCCTTCACGTCCCGCTCGCTGCAGACCTCGACCGGTGTGGCGACATGCACCTCGATGTAGGGCGTCCCGCTCGCCTCGTGGCGTTTGCGGACCGCCTCGCGGCTGTCGGCGTACGGGGCGATGACCGGGACGACGGCGAGGACGCCGTTGCGGGCCAGTACCTCGGCGACCAGGCCGATGCGCTGCACGTTGGTGTTGCGGTCCTCGCGCGAGAAGCCGAGCCCCGCGGAGAGGAAGCGGCGGATCTCGTCGCCGTCGAGGACCTCCACGCGATGGCCCTCGGCGCGCAGCCGGCCCGCGAGGAAGCGGGCGATCGTCGTCTTGCCCGCGCTCGGCAGCCCGGTGAGCCAGACGGTGGCCCCCTGAGCGGTAGGGGGCTTCTGACGGCCCCGTGCCGTGGTGGTCATGCGTGGTGTCCTTTCGCGGCGCCGGCGGTGCGGTGCCGTGGTCCAAGAAGGTCGAGTTCGCTGAAGAGGGCCTCCCAGCGCGGGTGCACCGCGTCCGGGCCGTACGAGGCCGCCGTCAGCACGGCCGCGACGCCCATGTCGGCGCGCAGCGCCCGGTCGCCCATCAGCTTGGCCATGGACGCGGCGAGCGCGTCGGGGTCCTCGGGCGGTACCAGCAGGCCGTCGACGCCGTGGGTGAGGACGTCAGAGGGGCCGGTCGGACAGTCGAAGGCCACCACCGGCAGTGAGTGGCTCATCGCCTCGATCATCACCATCGGCAGTCCCTCGAAGCGCGAACTGAGCACGTAGAAGGAGGCCTTGGCGAGTTCGTCGTCCAACCGGTCCGTGTGGCCCATCAGAAGCACATGGTTGTAGAGGTGGTGCCGCTCGATGAGCGCCCGCAGCTCGGCCTTCTTCTCGCCGCTGCCGTAGATCCTCAACTGCCAGTCGGGATACGCCTCGACGAGCCGCGCCCACGCGGGGATCAGCAGGTCGAAGCCCTTCTGCGGGAACAGCCGCCCGGCCGCCACCGCGATCTTCGACCGCTGGTCCGACGGGACCTGGTCGAGGGAGTGCACGGCGTTGGGGATGCGTACCACCCGGGTGCCGGGCAGCAGATGCTCGTACTCCTCGCGGTCCCGTTCCGTCAGGACGGCGACCGCGTCGAAGCGCGAGTAGGTCTCCCGGATGCGGCGCTGCACATCACGCTTGTGCGTGCCGTGGTTCATGTGTTCCTGCGCCACCCGCACCACACCGCCCGTCGCGTGCTCGGCGGCGAGGAAGTTGAGCGCGGGCCGGGTGGTGACGAGAATGCCGTCGCGCAGCGAGGAGAGGTACGCGATCAGCCGCTGCTCCACGTACCGGTTGAAGTAGCGGTAGCCGAACTCGCCCGACGGGATGTGCCGTGCGGGCCGCTCGGTCAGCCACCCACGGCGCCGGTCCCGCCAGCGTCCGGCCACACCCCGGCCGGGGGAGTGGGCGCTCTCGCGGAGGTCGACGACCGTGCTGACACGCACGCGCCGGTCGAGCGGGAACTGGAGGTCGTCCCGGCGGCGCAGCGCGCTCACCAGCTCGACCTCCCAGCCCGCCTGCACCAGGGAATTGGCCTGGTTCATCACCGTACGGATGGTGCCGCCGCGGCCGTAGGCGTGCAGCAGGAGATAGCGGACCTTCGGCCGTCCGGTCGCGCCCGTCCGGTGTGCGGTCTGCTGATGGTCCGTCATGAGGTGCCTCCCGTACGGCACTCCAGGGAAAGGTTGTCCTTCACCGTGTAGTACGGGCGCACGCGCAGACCGTGTACGCGCTGCTCGGGAAACACCATGATCTTCTTCTTGCCGTGGATGTCGTCGAGTTGTCGTCCCGCCCTCAACCGGGCCTCGCCGTCGGTGAGATGGATGTCCCACTCGTCGACCTCGGCGGGGTCGGGTGTCACCAGGTCGGCGATGGGCAGCTCGCCCTCGAAGCGGTCGCCCTTCACGTGCGCGGGGTAGTCGAGCGGGCGGCCGGTGCGGCCGCGGCGGGTGAGCAGCAACCGCCAGTCGCCCTCGGCGGGACGGCCGTGGATGTGGCCGACGAGCCGTACGCGCCCGTCGCGCGGCCATACCTCGGCGATCTCGGCGTGCGGCTTCACGTGTTCGTGCCGGTTCACGCGCTGTATCCCCAGGCCTTGCACATGGGCCGCAGCAGCTCCGGGATCTCGTCCTCGGCGGGCAGCGCGCGTCCGCTCTGCACCTGGCCGGTGCGGATCTTGTCCCGCCAGTCGCCGAGGCCCTTCACCACCTGGGTGTCGTCGCGGCGGCCGTAGTCGAGCATCGACGGTTCGAAGCCGACGCCGAGGAACGCGCAGAGGTCGCGCAGCTCCTGCTCGGCGTCGGCGGTGAGGTCCTCGTAGCGCAGGGTGTGGTGGGCGGCGTGGCCGCCTGGGTGCGTGTCCGGGTGGCTGTCGGGGTGGCCGTCCGGGTGGCCGCCGGTGGCCGCCTGCCGGGCGTTCTCGACGGCCTTCATGTAGCGCAGGGCGTCGGCCGCGGCCTCCTCGAAGGTCCGCTTCCCGGGGTCGCCCTCGTGCCAGGACCGGGCGATGGACACCGGGTGGCGGAGCAGGAAGACGAAGCGGGCGTCGGGCCAGCAGTCCCGGATGCGCCGGTGGACGAACGCGTTGCTGGGCGTCTTCTCGACCAGGACGTCCTTGCCCGACCTGACCAGTTCCCGGTGCATGACCCGGTCCCACAGCAGATGCTCCAGATCGCCCCGTTCCAGGTCGAGGGCGCTCATGGCGCGCTGCGAGAGTCTGCTGCCGAAGTCGACCTCAAGGCGGCGGATGTGCAGTTCGTGCGGGGAGTGCAGCCGCGAGTGCGCGTTCAGGAGCATTCGCAGCAGCGTCGAGCCGGAGCGTACGGGAGACATGATGAAGACCGGCCGCCGCAGCAACCGGTCCGTGGCGAGATCCCCGGGGGCCGGACATCGGTACACCGGCGTGGGCCGCTTGCCGGGTCTGGCCCCGGCTCCGGCCCTGTTCGGCTGTGGCGGCGCGGCGGGAGTGGCCCGGCGCACCTGAAGGCCGGTGGTGGCGGAGAGCGCCCGGTTCAGATTGCCCATCAGACTCATGCGTCCCGACGCTAGGTAAGGATTATGAGAAGAGGGATTGAGCGACCTGAGCGTTGCCTTAGCGACGGGGACTGTGCCCCAGCTCACATGGCTTCGGGTCCGGCCGGCCCCCCGGGCACACCCGCGAAGACGGCCCCGGCGTCCCGCAGTCGCTCGTGCAGGGCCCGGAAGACGGCGGCGGAGCGGGCTCCGGGCCAGTCCGGGGGCAGCAGCGAGGCGGGCAGCCCCGGATCGGTGTACGGGAGGTGGCGCCAGGAGTCGAGGGCGAGCAGATAGTCGCGGTACGCCTCCTCGGCGGGGGTGTCGGCCCTGTTCTCCCAGTCGTGCAGCACGCGCGCGTGCCGGTCGAGGAACGCCTCGTGCTGCTTGGCGATCCCGGCGAGGTCCCACCAGCGCGCGACCGCCTCGGCCGTCGGCGCGTATCCCAGGTGCGCGCCGCGGAACAGTTCCACGTACGCGTCCAGCCGCAGCCGTTCCAGCGTGTGCCTGGTCTCCTCGTAGAGGCGGGCCGGGGCGATCCACACGCCGGGGGCGGCCGTCCCGAAGCCGAGGCCGGCCAGGCGTGAGCGCAGTACGTGACGTTTCTGCCGCTCGGACTCCGGCACGGAGAACACGGCGAGGACCCAGGTGTCGTCCTCGGGCGGCGAGGCCGCGTAGACCCGGCGGTCGCCGTCGTCGAGGAGCTGCCGCGCGTCCGGCGACAGGACGTACCCGGCCGCGCCGGCCTCGGTGCGGGCCGGCAGGAGCAGTCCCCGGCGTTTGAGTCTGGAGACCGACGACCGTACGGAGGGCGCGTCCACGCCGGCTGCGGCGAGAAGCCGGATCAGCTCGGCGACGGGTACGGGACCTGCGGTGAAGCGGCCGTACGCGCCGTAGAAGGTGACGATGAGGGACCGGGGGGCGTGCTGCTCGGACACGTTGATCACTCTAGATCGTCACCGTCACGCGAGATCACCATCCGGGGGCAGGGGCTCACTTTCCGTTCGTACGGAACGGCCTTGCGTGCGTGCCGGGTTGACGTTCTCGGGCCTGACGGGGGTGCGCGGTGCGTCGGTGCCGGGCCGGCCGCCGGGGCGCGGCACCACCTGTCCGGAGGCCTGCCGGTGTCGCATCAGAAGCGTATCGACTTCGTGACGGCAGTCAACAGGTCGCGATAGAGGGTCGGGGGTCGAGAAGGGCCGGACTGAACGCCGGGAGGGTCAGGCGGCGATGGCCAGGTGCTCGACGGGCACCCGGTGCGGAGCGACGACCCGCCCGTCGGGCAGCAGCGCGCCGGTGTCGTCGAAGACGATCGCGCCGTCGCACAGCAGGTACCAGCCCTGCTCGGGGTGCGCGGAGACGATGTGCGCGTCGGAGCGGTGCGAACCGTCCGAGCGGTCGGAGCGGGCGGCGGACGGGCACGAAGACTGGTGAGAACACATGGTGGGCCTCCACGTGCGAGGAGTCGGGAGGCGTTTTCGCCGCCCGTATGGATAGACCATGCGCCCGCCGCGAACTCATCGGAACAGCCGGACGGGAACGGTGACAACACGCGGACAACACTCGGACGAGTCCAGGACGGACGGTGCGGACCTGACATCGACGCGCCGCCGACTCGCCACCAACTCGCCACCAAAGGAGTGAGGGTCACGCCCCTGGGTGCGCCGGGCCGGTACCTGTGGAGGCCCCCACTCCAGGAGGTATTCCGATGGGTATTCCGATGCGCTTGCACCAGGTCATGGGCGCCGCCGCCGGAGCGGCGCTGCTGCTGGCCGCCGCCCCGTCCGCGGACGCGCTGTCCCACCAGGCCGCCCCGGCCGAGCCGGTCGGGCTCTCGGAGACGGTGACCGTCGACCCGACGGCCCGCCTCGCCGCGGACGGCACCGTCACGCTGTCCGGTACGTACAGCTGCAAGGGCAGTACGGGCCCGGTCTTCGTCAGCTCCTCCCTGAGCCAGGACAGGCCCTCTCTCAGCCAGGACGATTCGTCCCTGAGCCAGGGCGGGAACAGCGTGCGCAAGGGCATCGGCAGTACGACGGCGGTCTGTGACGGCGCCGAGCACCGCTGGACGAACACCGAACGCACCGAGCCGGGCCGCTTCGCGCCGGGCGCGGCGAAGGTCGAGGCCACGCTGATGGAACTGCGCTCCAGCGGGCTGCCGCTGCCGATGTTCCACGCGGCGAAGCAGCAGGACGTCACGCTCGTCGGCTGACGTCGGCCGACGACGGTCCAGGGCAGGGCGCCCGGCCGCCCTCCTCGGCTGACAGCCGCGACCGTCGGCCTTTGCGTCACGAACAGGTCCGCCCTCCGAGCCCCAAGAGGCCCGGAGGGCGGACCTGTTCAGCGGGCCGGCCGCCCCTCGTCCCGTCCCGGCGTGCAGCCCCCGCCGCCCGTGGGCCCGGCCGCATAGCTGGAGTCCAGCCGGTAGACGCCCGCCCGCGGCACGGTCAGGCGGGTCCAGGGCCCGGCCGGCCGTACGCAGCCTCCGGCGGCCCGCAGCCACGGCGAGTACCGCACCCGTACGGTCACCGCCCCGGCGCGCGGCACCCTCAACACGACGGCCGCCTCGCCCGCCCGCACCACGCTGCCCGGCGCCGAGACGAGCGGCTCGGCGTCGCGGACGCGGTAGATCCGCCAGTGCGCGTCCCGCCAGACGGGCCGCAGCCAGTCCTGTCCGGCGGCGACCAGGGCCGCCTCGCCCTCGGCGGGACCGTCGGGTCTCCCGTCCGGCACGACCACGTGGGCGACGGCCCAGTGGCGCAGCCAGGCGTGATAGCGCGGCGCGTCGAGAGCGCCCTCGTAGAACAGCCGCCCCCGCTCGACGTCCAACTGCCGGTTCCAGCCCCGTATCACCTGCGCGTGCGGCGCGAACAGTGCCGCCTCGCGGTGGTTGCGGGCGGGCACCACCTCGACCCGGTCGCGGTGCGCGCCGAGGCGGTCCAGTTCCCTGAGGACACCGTGGGTGTGGGTGGCCCAGGCCGGTACGGACGTGGCGACCCGCAGGTCGTTGACGGTCGACATGGCGGTCCAGACGACCGACACGGCGAGCGTGAGGGCGACGGCGAGCGGCCTCGTCGTGCGCCGGGCGTCTCCGGCGTCATGGGGCCCGGCGGTGCGGGCGGACCCGGTCGTGCGGACCAGGCAGGCGAGCAGCACCGCCGGTGCGAAGAGCGCGGCGAGCCGCTCCACGTTGGTGCCGACCGGTGACGGGACGAGCCAGGTCAGCACCACGCCGACGGCGTAGACGGCCGCCCCGGCCCGTACCGCCCGCCACGCGCGGGGAGCCGCCCACACGACGACGGCCGACAGGAGGACGGGCATGAGCACGCGGCCCGCCGCCATGGGCTGTTCGCCCTTGAAGGGGAACAGCAGGGCCGTCAGCGCGCCGACGGCGACGGGCGGCACGGACAGGGCGAGGCACGTCGCGTACCGCCGGTCCGCCAGCCACCCGGCGCCGGCCACCAGCAGGAACAGCCCCGCGACCGGACTCGCCAGCGTCGCGAGCAACGCCCCCAGAGCGGCCACCGCAGGCCGCCCCCGCCGCTCCTGACGGCCGGCCAGGGCCAGCAGCCCTCCGAGCGCGAAGGCCAGCCCGAGGGCGAACGTCGTACGCCCCGAGGCGACGTTGGCCCACAGCCCGAACGCGCCGAGCAGCGCGGGCCACAGCGGGGCCCGGGCCACGGTCCGTTCGAGCAGCGCGCCCAGCAGCCAGGTGGCGGCGACCCCGGCGAGGACGGAGACGGTACGCACGCCCAGCACCGCCATCAAAGGAGGTGACAGCACGCTGTAGTTGACGGTGTGCGTGCCCCCGTACCAGAACAGCCCGTACACCGCGTCGGGGTTGCGCGCGACGAACCCCGCCCAGGCGTACTGCGCCGCGAGATCCCCACCGCCCGTCGCGAGAAGGCCGCCCCACACGCCGTACAGCGGAAGCACGGCGAGCACCGCGAGTGCCGGGACGCGCCACGACCGCGGCGCGAGGGGCCGCCGCGGCCGGCGCCCGCAGGACGCCCGGCGTGCTCCGGGTACGCGGCCCGGCGCGAGGGCAGCGGGGGCAGGCGGGGTGAGCGGCTGTACGGGCACGGGCTGTTCCAGGGGCGGGGCGGCGGCGGACGACCGGAGTCGGCCCGGCGCCGGACCCAACGACCTGCGACGGGATGCCGTCACGCCCGGCGGGGCACTCGGGGGTCACCCCGCATGCCCTGATGCCGAGGACGCGGCCCCGACGGCACGGACCGCACCGACGCGCCAGGCCGCCGGCCGGCCCGCTGTCCGTGCGGACCCTCAGATGTCCCGGAAGATCTCGATCTGCGCCCCCACCGAGTTCAGCCGTTCCGCCAGGTCCTCGTAGCCGCGGTTGATCACGTACACGTTGCGGAGCACGGAGGTGCCCTCCGCCGCCATCATCGCCAGAAGGACCACCACCGCCGGGCGCAGTGCCGGCGGGCACATCATCTCCGCGGCCCGCCAGCGGGTGGGGCCCTCGACCAGGACGCGGTGCGGGTCGAGGAGCTGGAGGCGGCCGCCGAGGCGGTTCAGGTCCGTGAGATAGATCGCGCGGTTGTCGTAGACCCAGTCGTGGATCAGCGTCTGGCCCTGCGCGGAGGCAGCGATGGCCGCGAAGAACGGGACGTTGTCGATGTTCAGGCCCGGGAAGGGCATGGGGTGGATCTTGTCGATCGGGGCTTCGAGCTTCGAGGGGCGCACGGTGAGGTCCACCAGGCGCGTACGGCCGTTGTCGGCGAAGTACTCCGCCGTGCGGTCGTGGTCGAGGCCCATCTCCTCCAGGACCGCCAGCTCGATCTCCAGGAACTCGATCGGCACTCGGCGCACGGTCAGCTCGGACTCCGTGACGACCGCGGCGGCCAGCAGGCTCATCGCCTCGACCGGGTCCTCGGAGGGCGAGTAGTCCACGTCCACGTCGATGGTCGGCACGCCGTGCACGGTGAGCGTCGTGGTGCCGATGCCCTCCACCCTCACGCCCAGCGCCTCCAGGAAGAAGCACAGGTCCTGGACCATGTAGTTCGACGACGCGTTGCGGATGACCGTCGTGCCGTCGTGGCGGGCGGCGGCCAGCAGCGCGTTCTCCGTCACCGTGTCGCCGCGCTCGGTCAGCACGATGGGGCGGCCCGGGGTCACCTTGCGGTCCACCCGCGCGTGGTACATGCCCTCGGTGGCCGCGATGTCGAGGCCGAACCGGCGCAGCGCGATCATGTGCGGCTCGATCGTGCGCGTACCGAGGTCGCAGCCGCCCGCGTACGGCAGCTTGAAGCCGTCCATGCGGTGCAGCAGCGGGCCGAGGAACATGATGATCGAACGAGTGCGGCGGGCCGCCGTCTCGTCGATGGAGGCCATGTCCAGCTCGGCCGGAGGCACGATCTCCAGATCGACGCCACCGTTGATCCACCGGGTGCGTACGCCGATGGAGCCCAGCACCTCCAGAAGGCGGTACACCTCCTCGATGCGCGCGACGCGGCGCAGCACCGTGCGGCCCTTGTTCAGGAGCGTCGCACAGAGCAGCGCCACGCACGCGTTCTTGCTGGTCTTGACGTCGATCGAACCGGAGAGGCGGCGTCCGCCGACCACCCGCAGATGCATCGGGCCGGCATAGCCGAGCGAGACGATCTCACTGTCCAGCGCTTCACCGATTCGAGCGATCATCTCAAGGCTGATGTTTTGATTGCCGCGCTCGATACGGTTCACCGCGCTCTGGCTGGTGCTGAGCGCCTCGGCCAGCTGTGTCTGTGTCCAGCCCCGATGCTGACGGGCGTCACGGATGAGCTTGCCGATGCGTACGAGGTAGTCGTCTGCCATGACGGCAGGCTATCTCACATATGAGATGCCGCATCCGGAGGGGTCCGATGGGGTGACGGTGCCTCAGTGACGCTTGGCGCGGGTGGTGCGCCGCCAGCCGAAGGGGCCGGGGAGATCCATCGAGGTCGTGCGGCGTCCCGTGCTGCTGTGCGTGTGCTTGGGGCCGTTCTTGCCGCCCGTGGTGACGGACCACGACTTCTTGTTGATGTTCAGCCGTACGCCGGGCAGGATCCGGAAGCTCTTGCGGAATGTGAGCGGCATGGGTGCCCCCTTCTCGTCCTTGTCGTCGTCCGCCTCCGGGTACCCCGAATGCCGGTCGGTACGCCGAACGCCCTTGCGTCCGTGCCGGGTTCGGGTCTGGAGCGGCCGGTCCGGCCGGGTGTCACCGAACGCGCCGAGCCCGGCCCGGCCGGGAGCCGCTGAACGGACTGAGAGGGGGCACACGCCCTCCGGGCATGACCGTCCGGCGGTCATGTACTAGAGTTATCTCGACATCGAGATATCTGCCGAGGCGTGCCGCAGCCGCCCGAGACCGGTAAGGGTTACCTAACTTAGCCTGACCTTAGCGGATCGGCCAAGAGGGCGTGGCGGCAGGATGCGGTGGTACGCGCACATGAATGAAGGAGACTGTCGTGTCGGCGAACAGCTTCGACGCCCGTAGCACGCTCAGCGTGGGCGACGAGTCCTACGAGATCTTCCGGCTGGACAAGGTGGAAGGCTCGGCCCGCCTTCCGTACAGCCTCAAGGTCCTGCTGGAGAACCTGCTCCGTACCGAGGACGGCGCGAACATCACCGCCGACCACATCCGTGCTGTCGGCGGATGGGACTCGCAGGCCCAGCCCAGCCAGGAGATCCAGTTCACGCCGGCCCGCGTGATCATGCAGGACTTCACCGGTGTGCCCTGCATCGTGGACCTCGCCACCATGCGCGAGGCCGTGAAGGAGCTCGGCGGCGACCCGGCGCGGATCAACCCGCTCTCGCCGGCCGAGATGGTCATCGACCACTCCGTGATCGCCGACAGGTTCGGCACGCACGACGCCTTCAAGCAGAACGTCGACCTGGAGTACGGCCGCAACAAGGAGCGCTACCAGTTCCTGCGCTGGGGCCAGACCGCCTTCGACGACTTCAAGGTCGTCCCGCCGGGCACCGGCATCGTCCACCAGGTCAACATCGAGCACCTGGCGCGTACGGTCATGGTCCGCAACGGCCAGGCGTACCCCGACACCCTCGTCGGCACCGACTCCCACACCACCATGGTCAACGGCCTCGGTGTGCTCGGCTGGGGCGTCGGCGGCATCGAGGCCGAGGCCGCGATGCTCGGCCAGCCGGTCTCCATGCTCATCCCGCGCGTCGTCGGCTTCAAGCTGACCGGTGAGCTCACGCCCGGCACCACCGCCACGGACCTCGTGCTCACGATCACCGAGATGCTCCGCAAGCACGGAGTCGTCGGCAAGTTCGTCGAGTTCTACGGCGAGGGTGTGGCGGCCACGAGCCTCGCCAACCGCGCCACCATCGGCAACATGTCGCCGGAGTTCGGCTCCACCGCCGCGATCTTCCCGATCGACGGGGAGACCCTGAACTACCTCAAGCTCACCGGCCGCACCGAGCAGCAGGTCGCGCTCGTCGAGGCGTACGCCAAGGAGCAGGGTCTCTGGCTCGACCCGGCCGCCGAGCCCGACTTCTCCGAGAAGCTGGAGCTGGACCTGGCGACGGTCGTCCCGTCGATCGCGGGCCCGAAGCGCCCGCAGGACCGCATCGTCCTCGCCAACGCCTCGCAGAAGTTCGCGCAGGACGTCCGCAACTACGTCGAGGACGACGACGAGGCGGGCAAGGAGTCCTTCCCGGCCTCCGACGCCCCGGCCACCACCAACGGCGTACCGTCCCGCCCGACCACGGTCACGGCCGCGGACGGCTCGACGTACGAGATCGACCACGGCGCGGTCACCGTCGCCGCGATCACCTCCTGCACCAACACCTCGAACCCGTACGTCATGGTCGCCGCCGCGCTCGTCGCGAAGAAGGCCGTGGAGAAGGGCCTGACCCGCAAGCCCTGGGTCAAGACCACCCTCGCCCCCGGCTCCAAGGTCGTCACCGACTACTTCGACAAGGCGGGGCTCACCCCCTACCTCGACAAGATCGGCTTCAACCTCGTCGGCTACGGCTGCACCACCTGCATCGGCAACTCCGGCCCGCTGCCGGAGGAGGTCTCCAAGGCCGTCAACGAGCACGACCTCGCGGTCACCTCGGTCCTGTCCGGCAACCGCAACTTCGAGGGCCGGATCAACCCCGACGTCAAGATGAACTACCTGGCCTCCCCGCCGCTGGTCGTCGCGTACGCCATCGCGGGCTCCATGAAGGTGGACATCACCAAGGACGCGCTGGGCACCGACCAGGACGGCAAGCCGGTCTTCCTCGAAGACATCTGGCCGACCGAGGCCGAGGTCAACGACGTGGTGGCGAACACCATCGGCGAGGACATGTTCAACAAGTCCTACCAGGACGTCTTCGCGGGCGACGCGCAGTGGCAGGCGCTCTCCATCCCCACCGGCAACACCTTCGAGTGGGACGCGCAGTCCACCTACGTGCGCAAGCCCCCGTACTTCGAGGGCATGACGATGGAGACCACCCCGGTCTCCGACATCACCGGCGCGCGCGTGCTCGCCAAGCTGGGCGACTCGGTGACGACGGACCACATCTCGCCCGCCGGCGCCATCAAGGCCGACACCCCGGCCGGCAAGTACCTCACCGAGCACGGCGTCGAGCGCCGTGACTTCAACAGCTACGGCGCCCGCCGCGGCAACCACGAGGTCATGATCCGCGGCACGTTCGCCAACATCCGCCTGCGCAACCAGATCGCGCCGGGCACCGAGGGCGGCTACACCCGCGACTTCACGAAGGAGGACGCCCCCGTCTCCTTCATCTACGACGCCTCGCGCAACTACATCGAGCAGGGCACTCCGCTGGTCGTCCTGGCCGGCAAGGAGTACGGGTCCGGCTCGTCCCGCGACTGGGCCGCCAAGGGCACCAAGCTCCTCGGCGTCAAGGCCGTCATCGCCGAGTCGTACGAGCGCATCCACCGCTCGAACCTCATCGGCATGGGTGTCATCCCGCTCCAGTACCCGGAGGGCCAGTCCGCCGAGTCCCTCGGCCTGACCGGCGAGGAGGCCTTCTCCTTCACCGGCATCACCGAGCTGAACGAGGGCACCACCCCCCGTACGGTCAAGGTCACCACCGACACGGGTGTGGAGTTCGACGCGGTCGTCCGCATCGACACCCCCGGTGAGGCCGACTACTACCGCAACGGCGGCATCCTGCAGTACGTGCTGCGCAGCCTGATCGCCAAGTAGGCGCTCCGCCACGGCATTCGAGGGCCGCACCCCGCA
>NZ_JBHWZP010000057.1:0-37176 GCF_042728395.1 Streptomyces sp. NPDC060205 | reverse complement strand
GGCGGTGGCTGTCCGCCACCGCCCTCACGCATGCGCCGAACTCATGCGCCGAACGCATGCTCCGAACGTGTGCGCCGATCTGGGTCCCGGAGGCCGGGACCTGTCCCAGGAGTCCTAGGAGACCGCGCTCCGCAGTTCCGTCAGGTCGATCTGTTCCGTCTCGTCGTGCGCGGTCAGGTCGATGACCTGGCCGACACCGCGCGACTCCTCGCCCACGGGCTTGAAGCCGGACTCGGCCTCGGCCTTGTGGAGCGCGAGCGCCTCCTGTCCGACCACGTCCGCGAGGTCCTCGTTCTGTACGGCCTCCAGCGCCTCCGCGCCCTTCTGCGTGCCGAAGAAGTCGAAGCCGCCCTCTACGGAGGGGCGCCGTACGGGCGTGGCCGGTGCGACCGCCACCGCCGTGGGCACGGTGAAGTGCCCGGCGGGGCGCACGGGCCGTGCGGCGGGCGTCAGCGCGGCGGCGCTCGACGGCGAAGGACCGGCCTCGGCCGCGGACGGCCGCTGTACGCGGGCCACTTCCGACGGGGTGGGACGCGCGAGGTCGCTGCCCGGCGCGGGCTCGTGCGCCGGCGCGTGCGCGGTGTCGGGCGCCGGCCGGGACTCCGTCCGGATCGCGGTGGACTGCAGGGACGTCACGCCGACGGCGCCGGTCCGTGCGCGGGGCCGGGCGGCCTCGGTGGACCGTGTGCCCCCGGCGTGCTGTGCGTGGGGCCGTACGTCCTCGGTCGCGGTGGCCTGCGCGGGCCTCGGGGCGGTCGCGGAGGCCGTGCCCCCGTGCCCGCCGACCGCCTCGGGCTTCCCCGGCGCCTCGCCGTCCTGCCGCGTGTCGCCCTTCGCCGGCGCACCCGTCATGGCGCTGCCCGCGGCGGAAGCGGCGGCCTTCGGGGAGCCGCCCGGCCTGGGCGCGCCCTTGCCGGGGCCGCCCGGCGACGGCGAGCCCTTCCGGGCACCGCCCTTCGCGGGAGTCCGCTTGGCCGGGCCGCCCCTGGGGGGCGTGGTCGGCGCGGGGCCGTCGGTGTCGGGGCCTTCCGGGGCCGGGTCGTCGGAGGCCGTACCGGCCGCGGTGGCCGACGGGGCGACCGCGGTTTCGGCGCCTTCGTCTCCGGCGGCCAGGGATCCGTCCGCCGGCGAGCCGGCGCGCGCCGGGCCGGACTCCGCAGGGGCGGAATCCTCCGGGCCGGACTCCTTCGGGCCGGCCTCGACGGCGGTGTCGTCCGCGGACTGCGGCGCGGAGGTTCCGGCCGCGGACCCGTCGTCGTCCGAGGTGTCCGGAGTCTTCGCGGCGTGCGGAGTCTTCACAGCGTCCGCGTCGGCCGAGTCGTCGGCGTCGTCCGTCCGGGCCGCGTCCTCGGCCGCGGCGCCGTTGCGGGCCCCCAGGAGGCGGTCCAGCGCCGAGTTGGCCTTCACGTACAGGACCGAGGCAGCGGAGGACGCCGCCAGGGCCGCCTGGACCGTCGCCGTCGTCGCCTCGGGCACCGCGGTCCCGGGAGCCGCGTCGACGGACTCCTCGGGCGCCGTCTCCTCGGCCGCCGCATCCGTGACGGGCGCCTCCGGAGCCGGCGCGGCCTCTATCTCAAGGAGCCGGCGGCCCTCCAGCGCGGTGGCCCGCTCGGTCTCCGCCGTGGCGTACCGCCGCAGCAGCGCGGCGTGTTCGTTGCGCAGCCCGGCCAGCTCGGCACGCTTGGCGCGCAGCCGCTGTTCCAGCTTCGTACGGAGTTCGCGCGACTCGTCCAGGTCGCTCTCCAGTTCGGCGACCCGCTCCTCGTGACGCCACTCGTCGCTCGCGCGCCCGCGTGCGAGATCCGCGACGCGCCGGCCCGCCGAGGCGTCCCAGCGGCGCATGACGACCGCGCCCACGACGGCCGTCAGCGCGGCGCCCGCCGCCAGCCCTCGGAGCACCATCGGTTCGGAGAACAGCCATGGCCCCACGGCGCAGACGACGGATACGCCTGCGATCGCCGAGGGGGGCAACAGCCGGTGCAGAGGTGGGGAATGGCGGTGACGTCCTCGTGGCATGGCCAGAAACTTACCGCGCGTAGGCGAATGATGGTGCCCCGCGGGGCAAAAACGCAGCCACACCGAAACCTTCTCGCCGCCCCTTCACCGGACATTCCCCGCACCGGCCCCTCCCGGAAGCCGACTTGGGCCCGCCACCAGCAGCCGCACGGGTCCCGCACCGTCCGCCCGCGGTCCGCCTATTCGGCGCGGGCCCTTCCGTGGCCGCCGCACCACTTCCCGATCAAGCTCCCCGCATTCGCCGCCGGGCCGAGATCGCCGGCCTTGCCACCGCGCTTACCGGGACCGGAAAGAAACACCGGGCCGGTGAATTCGGCGGACTTCGCCGCGTATTCGCGTACGAACGCCGTCGGAAGCCCTCGACCGGCGTGCGTTCAGCGGGCACTCAACGGTCGCTCAGCCGCCCGCTGAGCCACTGGAGGGTCGCCGGGATCTCGCGCCGCCAGGTGTTGAAGTTGTGGCCGCCGCTGTCGAGGATGATCGACGAGATCCGGGTCGGCCTCCTCTCCTCGACCAGGTCGATGAACCTCAGCGTCTCCCGGTAGTTGCTCTCGCCCTGTCTGCTGCTGCTGACGAGCAGCGAGGTGTCGGGCGCGGGCCGGTGCCTGAGGTACCAGACCAGGTCGGCGCTGTCGCGCAACTCCTGGTCCCCGTGGAAGAGATCGCCCGTCGTGGGGTCGGACGGCGGCCGGTAGTACGGGGACAGGCCCGCCCCCGCGGCGTACGTCCCCGGGTGGTGGATCGCGAGTTTCAGCGCGCAGTAGCCTCCCGTCGAGTCCCCGACGACGCCCCAGCTGCCGGGTTTTCCGCCCACCCTGTAGTGATGTGACACGGCGTCGGGGAGGTCCTGGGCGAAGAACGTCTCGGTCCGCGGCCCGCCGGGGACGTCCACGCACTCGGTGTCGCGCGGCGGTGCGACGGTCGGCCGCATCATGACCAGGATCATCGGCTGCATGCGGCCGTCCTTGGCCAGCGCGTGGGCGGTCTGCGGATAGTGCAGGCCCTTGACGAGCGCCTCCGCGGTCCCCGGGTAGCCGGTGAGCACGACAGCGGCGGGGAACGTACGGGTGCGGTAGCGCGGCTGGAAGTACTCCGGCGGCAGATAGACGTACGCGGGACTGGCGATGTGGGTGCGCCGGCCGACCAGTTCGACCTTCTGGAGCTGGCCGCCGATCTGCGGCCGCGCCCCGCCGGACACGTTGACCTGCCGGGTGCCGACCACCTGGAGCGGGCCGGCCGCGTCCCCGGGGTCGTGGTCGACCACGACGCCCTGTCCGGACTCCCGGCCGAGGAGGTCGGCCCAGCTCGCGTAGAAGCCGAAGGCCTGGTTGGCGGCGAGGCCCACCGAGGCGAAGACCGCGAACTGAGTGGCCGTCAGCAGGGCGATCCGTCCCGACACGGCACGCCAGTCGCGGCGCGCGAGCAGCGGCCAGCACCACACCGTGCCGACGAACAGCAGCACGGCGACGAGGACCACCAGTACCAGCACCTTGTTGCTCGTGAGTCCCATGAGCTGTTCCTGCCTGCGCTTTCCGACCGGTGGCCGCACCGCTTCCTTCACGGCGCCTTGCCCCGGTCTTTCCTTTCCCTTTGGAGCGGTTTTCCGCGAGGGAGTGAACCTGGCTCTCCACGACACCGTCCTAGAGGGCGCAATGTCGCCGGATGCCGGATTGGCACCGGATTCAAGGTCTCTCGCAGAACCACGGGATGCGATGTCTGTCAGGATAGATGGGGAAAAGTCGGGCGAGGTTCCGGAACGAACGGCCCGGCCGCGGGGCGCACTCGGCCGTCCGGGCGGCGCATCGCGCGGTGCGCGCCGTGTTCTGCACGGTCCGCGCCCCGAGGCCGTCCCCGCCTGGGTCGCCAGGGCCTGCACGCTCGTGGGCGTCCTGGACATCGCCGCGGGTGTGTTCCCGCGCTTCCGCCACAGCCGGATGCACACGCTCGCGGAGGTACTGCCGGGCGCGCTCGGCCCGTTCGCCGCCGCCCTGTCGCTCAGTACGGGTGTCCTGCTGCTGCTCCTGGCCCACGGGCTGCGCCGGCGCAAACGGCGGGCGTGGCGGGCCGCCGTGGGGCTGCTCCCGGCGGGCGCCCTCGCCCAGTTCACGTACCGTCACTCGCTCGTCGGCGTCATCATCTCGCTCGCGCTGCTGGTCCCGCTGCTGCGCCACCGGGACGAGTTCACGGCGCTGCCCGACCCGCGCAGCCGCTGGCGGGCGCTCGCCAACTTCGTCCTCATGGGCGCCGGTTCGCTCGTCCTCGGCCTGGTCGTCGTCAGCGCCCACCCGCACCGCATGATCGGCGACCCGAGCCTCGCGGACCGTATCGAGCACGTGCTGTACGGCCTGCTCGGCCTGGAGGGGCCGCTCGACTACACGGGCACCACGTCCTGGACGGTGGCCTTCTCGCTCGGCGCGCTCGGCCTGCTGACCGCCGTGACCACGATCTACCTGGCCTTCCGCCCCGAGCATCCGGCCGCGCGCCTCACCGAGGACGACGAGGCGCGCCTGCGCGCCCTCCTCGACAAGCACGGCGGACGCGACTCGCTCGGCCACTTCGCGCTCCGCCGCGACAAGGCGGTCGTCTTCTCCCCCAGCGGCAAGGCCGCCGTGACCTACCGCGTCGTCTCCGGGGTGATGCTCGCCAGCGGCGACCCGATCGGCGACGTCGAGGCCTGGCCCGGCGCGATCGAACGCTTCATGGACGAGGCGACGGCCCACTCCTGGACGCCCGCCGTCATGGGCTGCTCCGAGACCGGCGGCGAGGTCTGGACCCGCGAGACCGGCCTCGACGCCCTCGAACTGGGCGACGAGGCGGTGGTGGAGGTCGCGGATTTCTCCCTGGCCGGGCGCGCGATGCGGAACGTGCGCCAGATGGTGAAGCGCATCGAGCGGGCTGGCTACGAGACCCGGGTACGGCGCATCCGTGACCTGGGCGAGGGCGAGCTGGACCGCATCCGCGGGGCCGCGGAGGACTGGCGCGGCACGGACACCGAGCGCGGCTTCTCCATGGCGCTCGGCCGCATCGGCGACCCGGCGGACGGCGACTGTCTCATCGCGACGGCCCACAAGGCGGACGGCGAACCCGGCCCGTACGGCGACCTGAAGGCCGTGCTCCACTTCGTCCCCTGGGGCGTGGACGGGGTCTCCCTCGACCTCATGCGGCGCGACCGCTCGGCGGACCCCGGCATGAACGAACTGCTCATCGTGGCGGCCCTCCAGGCCGCGCCCCGCCTGGGCATCACCCGCGTCTCGCTGAACTTCGCGATGTTCCGCGCGGCCCTGGCCCGCGGCGAGAAGATCGGCGCGGGCCCGGTCCTGCGGGTCTGGCGCGGACTGCTGGTGTTCCTGTCCCGCTGGTTCCAGATCGAGTCGCTCTACAGGTTCAACGCCAAGTTCCGCCCCTGCTGGGAGCCCCGCTTCGTCGTCTACGGCACCTCCCGCGACCTCCCCCGTATCGGCCTGGCCGCCCTGCAGGCCGAGGGCTTCGTGAGCCTCGCCCTGCCACGCGTCCTGCGCCGCCGCGCGAAGGCCCCCCGCCCGTGCGCCCACACACGGGCGGAACACGGCGTACGGGCGGCCTGAGCACCACCGCCACGCCCCCTCCCCCTCCCGTCGCCCTTCCCATCGCCCCCTCCCGTCGTCCCCACCAGGAACCCCGGCCGCCTCGCGACGCCCACCCCCGTGCCGCGCGGCGGCCGGTCCGGGCCGGGCACAGCGCAGACCGGCCATCCACCCCTTGGGCCTAGGCTGGACGGTATGAGCAAGATGAGCGGGCGAGGGCAGGTGTCGGGGCTCCCGGCGTGGGACCGCTGCGCGGTCATGGGCGTCGTGAACGTGACCCCCGACTCCTTCTCGGACGGCGGCCGCTTCTTCGACACGACCGCCGCCGTCAAGCACGGCCTCGACCTGGTCGCGGAGGGCGCGGACCTGGTCGACGTGGGCGGTGAGTCCACCCGCCCCGGCGCCGCCCGCGTCGACGAGGCGGAGGAGCTCAAACGCGTCATACCGGTCGTCCGCGGCCTCGCCTCCGAAGGCGTCACGGTCTCCGTGGACACCATGCGCGCCTGCGTGGCCGAGCGTTCGCTCGCGGCCGGCGCCGTCCTCGTCAACGACGTCAGCGGCGGCCTCGCCGACCCGGCGATGATCCCCGCCGTCGCCGCCGCGGGCGCCCCCTTCGTGGTCATGCACTGGCGCGGCTTCCTCCAGGGCAGCACCGTACGGGGGTCGTACGAGGACGTCGTCTCCGAAGTGGTCGACGAACTCCACGCGCGCGTGGAGGCCGTTCTGGCGGGCGGCATCGCCCCGGACCGCATCGTCGTCGACCCGGGCCTCGGCTTCTCCAAGGAGGCCGAGCACGACCTCGTCCTCCTCGCCCACCTCGACCGCCTGAGGGAGATCGGCCACCCCCTGCTGGTGGCGGCGTCCCGCAAGCGGTTCCTCGGCCGGGTACTGGCGGGCCCGGAAGGTGCCCCGCCGCCCGCCCGGGAGCGGGACGCGGCCACCGCCGCGGTCTCCGCGCTCGCCGCCCACCAGGGCGCGTGGGCCGTCCGCGTCCACGAGGTGCGGGCCACCGCCGACGCCGTCCGGGTCGCCCGGGCCGTGGAGGGCGCCCGCGCCGCGCAGGGGAACCGGGCCGCCCGGGGAGCCGCGAGCGGTGAGGGAGCCCGGTGAGCGCCCCGCACACGGACGTCGAACAGGTCGAACTCGCCAACACGGCCTTCTACGAGACGCTGGAACAGGGCGACTTCGAAGAACTGTCCTCGCTCTGGCTGACCCCCTCCGACCTGGGCCAGGACGAGGAGTACCACGACCCCGCGCAGGCCGGCGAGATCTCCTGCGTCCACCCCGGCTGGCCGGTCCTCAACGGCCGCGGCGAGGTCCTGCGCTCGTACGCGCTGATCATGGCGAACACCGAGTACATCCAGTTCTTCCTGACCGACGTGCATGTCTCGGTCACCGGGGACACCGCGCTGGTGACCTGCACGGAGAACATCCTCAGCGGCGGCCCCCCGCCCGAGGACAGCGACGAACTCGGGCCGCTCGTGGGCCAGCTCGTCGTCGCCACGAACGTGTTCCGCCGCACCTCGGACGGCTGGAAGCTGTGGTCGCACCACGCCTCCCCCGTCCTCGCCGAGACCGACGAGGACGAGCCGGACGACCCGGCCCCCTGAGGCCCGCCGACACCCCGCAGAGGCCCCGCCGAAGCCCGGCAGCGGCCCGCTGGGGCGCCGAGGCGGGCCGGGCGGGCGACCACCGCCGTAGTACGTTGGTGATCTCGCGGCGCCGGCCCCGGGGCGCCGGCCCGTGGCCCGGCCGACCGGCCGTGTCAGTGCCCGCGGGTAGATTCGTTCGAGGCCGGTGTACCGCCCCCGCACAGGGGGAAGGGGACCGGTCCCCGCCGACGATTTCAGGAGTGATTCGCGTGGATCGTGTCGCGCTGCGCGGCCTCAGGGCCCGTGGTCACCACGGCGTCTTCCCCAAGGAACGCGAAGAGGGCCAGACCTTCATCGTGGACCTCGTCCTGGGCCTGGACACCCGGCCCGCCGCGGCCGACGACGACCTCACGAAGACCGTGCACTACGGCATCGTCGCGGAGGAGGTCGTGGCCGTCGTCGAGGGGGACGCGGTGAACCTCATCGAGACCCTCGCCGAGCGGATCGCCACCACCTGTCTGAAGCACGACGGGGTCCAGGAGGTCGAGGTGTGCGTCCACAAGCCGGACGCCCCGATCACCGTCCCCTTCGACGACGTGACCGTCACCATCATCCGGAGCCGTGCATGACAGCGTTCACCGAGGGCCAGAGCGACCCGACCGTCCAGCCGGTGCCCGCCTCCGTGGTCGAACAGGTCGACGCCGCCGACTCGACCCTGCACAACCCCGAACGGGCCGTGATCTCCCTGGGCTCGAACCTCGGCAACCGCCTGGAGACCCTCCAGGGCGCCATCGACGCCCTGGAGGACACCCCCGGCGTCCGCGTCAAGGCGGTCTCCCCGGTGTACGAGACCGAGCCGTGGGGGGTGGAGGCGGACAGCCAGCCGTCCTACTTCAACGCCGTGATCGTCCTGAGGACGACGCTCCCTCCGTCCTCGCTCCTGGAGCGGGCCCACGCGGTGGAGGAGGCCTTCCACCGGGTACGGGACGAGCGGTGGGGCCCCCGCACGATCGACGTCGACATCGTGGCGTACGCGGACGTGGTCTCCGACGATCCGACGCTGACCCTCCCCCATCCGCGCGCCCACGAGCGGGCCTTCGTCCTCGCCCCGTGGAACGACGTGGAGCCCGAGGCCCAGCTGCCCGGCCGCGGCCCCGTGGCACAACTGCTCACCGCGGTCACCCGGGACGGCGTCGCGCCCCGGGCCGACCTGGAACTTCAACTGCCCGACTAGTCGTTAAGGTCAGGACGCGTCAGGACACACCATCGTGAGAGGGACTGAGTGAAAGAGCTGCGCATCAGGACGCTGGCCGCGGTGTTCCTCGTCGCCGGGGTGCTGTCCTGGGCAGGCGCCCGCCTGTGGAACTCGGTGGGCACGCTGCCCCGGGTCCCCCTGGCCGCGCCCATCGTCCTGGCTCTGATCGCCGTCGTCCTGCTGGCCACGGCGATCTCCCTGCGGTCCCGGCTGAAGGCCCAGCGCGAGCGCGTGGCGGGCGCCAAGGGGGTCGACCCCCTGATGGCCGCCCGCGCGGTCGTCTTCGGCCAGGCCAGCGCGCTGGTCGCGGCCCTCGTCGCCGGGATGTACGGCGGCACGGGCGCGTTCCTGCTGGAGTCGCTGGACATCCCCGCCCGCCGCGACCAGGCGATCTACGCCGGCTTCTCGGTCCTGGCGGGCCTCGCCGTCATAGCGGCCGCCTTCTTCCTGGAACGAGTCTGCAAACTCCCGGAAGACGACGACACAGCCGGCAACGCACCTTCAGCCGCCTGACCCCTCGGCACGGGGCACAGCCCCTCCCCGAGGGGCGCGGGGAACGGCGCGGTCTTTGCCTTCAGGGGCGCGCTCAAAGATGGGGCGCAGCCCCTCTTGAGGGGCGCGGGGAACTGCGCGACCAGCCACAACGCACCCGCACGTCCCACCGGACCGCTGCCGCCCCCCCCTCGCGGAAGCGAACCGCGAGCCACTCAACGAGCCATGATGAGACTCATCGCCTCGTTACGGGTCGCCGCATCCCGCAACTGCCCGCGAACGGCAGAAGTTATCGTCTTGGCCCCCGGCTTACGAATCCCCCGCATCGACATGCACATGTGCTCGCACTCCACCACGACGATCACCCCCCGCGGCTCAAGAATCTCCATCAGCGAGTCCGCGATCTGCGTGGTGAGCCGCTCCTGCACCTGCGGCCGCCGCGCGTACACGTCCACGAGCCGCGCGAGCTTCGACAGCCCCGTGATCTTCCCTGACGTACTCGGGATGTATCCCACGTGCGCCACACCCCGGAACGGCACCAGATGGTGCTCACAGGTCGAGAACACCTCGATGTCCTTCACGAGGACCATCTCGTCGTGGCCCAGGTCGAACGTCGTCGTCAGGACGTCCTCGGCCCGCTGCCGCAGCCCCGCGAAGATCTCCTGGTACGCCCGGGCGACCCGCGCCGGCGTCTCCCGCAGCCCTTCCCGGTCCGGATCCTCGCCGACCGCGATCAGCAGTTCTCGTACGGCGTTCTCGGCGCGCTTCTCGTCGAAGTCGCCGATCACACCTTCTCCGTCCAGCCTCACGGGGTCGGTCATCTCGTGCCTCGTTCCTGTGCCTCTCACGCGCGCGAACCGCGCGTACCGCCAGCGGGCATACGAAGATGCCGCGCCCCCCAGGCTAGAACCTGAGGGGCGCGGCATCCATTCCGGGCCTGGTGAGGGCGCCGGGAGCCAGGGTGTGTCAGCTCTCGGTGCGGTCCTCGGGGGCCGTCTCGGTCACCGGGTGCTCGGCGGACGCGCCGGCCTTCGTGGTGAGCGAGGGGGTGGAACCGTTCGCCCCGTTCGTCAGTGACAGCTCCCTGGGGGAGAGCACCGGCGGACGGGTGGACGGGGTGCGGCGGGAGGAGCCGGTCCACGCGGGGCGGGCCGGACGCTTGACGAGCGGAGTGAAGATCTCGGCGATCTGCTCCTTGCTCAGCGTCTCCTTCTCCAGCAGCTGGAGCACGAGCGCGTCGAGGACGTCGCGGTTCTCGACCAGGATCTCCCAGGCCTCGTTGTGCGCGTTCTCGATGAGCTTCTTGACCTCTTCGTCGACGAGCGCGGCGACCTCTTCCGAGTAGTCGCGCGGGTGCGACATCTCCCGGCCCAGGAAGGGCTCGGTGTTGTCGCCGCCGAACTTGATGGCGCCGAGGCGCTCGGTCATGCCGTACTGCGTGACCATCGCGCGGGCCGTCGCCGTGGCCTTCTCGATGTCGTTCGCGGCGCCCGTGGTCGGGTCGTGGAACACGAGCTCCTCGGCCGCGCGCCCGCCCAGCATGTAGGCCAGCTGGTCGAGCATCTCGTTGCGGGTCGTGGAGTACTTGTCCTCGTCCGGCAGGACCATCGTGTAGCCGAGAGCACGGCCTCTGGAGAGGATCGTGATCTTGTGCACCGGGTCGGAGTTCGGAGAGGCCGCCGCGACCAGGGCGTGTCCGCCCTCGTGGTACGCGGTGATCTTCTTCTCCTTGTCCGACATGATCCGGGTCCGCTTCTGCGGGCCCGCGACCACACGGTCGATCGCCTCGTCCAGCATGTGGTTGTCGATCAGCTTCTGGTTGCTGCGCGCGGTGAGCAGCGCGGCTTCGTTCAGCACGTTCGACAGGTCCGCACCCGTGAAGCCCGGCGTGCGACGCGCGACGGCCGACAGGTCGACGTCCGGCGCGACCGGCTTGCCCTTCTGGTGGACCTTGAGGATCTCCAGACGGCCCAGCATGTCCGGGCGGTCGACCGCGATCTGGCGGTCGAAGCGGCCGGGGCGCAGCAGGGCCGGGTCGAGGATGTCCGGGCGGTTCGTCGCGGCGATGAGGATCACGCCGCCCTTGACGTCGAAGCCGTCCATCTCGACGAGCAGCTGGTTCAGCGTCTGCTCGCGCTCGTCGTGGCCGCCGCCGAGGCCGGCGCCGCGATGGCGGCCGACCGCGTCGATCTCGTCCACGAAGACGATCGCCGGGGCGTTCGCCTTGGCCTGCTCGAACAGGTCACGCACGCGCGAGGCACCGACACCGACGAACATCTCGACGAAGTCGGAACCGGAGATCGAGTAGAAGGGGACGCCCGCCTCGCCCGCGACGGCACGCGCGAGCAGCGTCTTGCCCGTACCGGGAGGCCCGTACAGCAGGACGCCCTTGGGGATCTTGGCGCCGACGGCCTGGAACTTCGCCGGCTCCTGGAGGAACTCCTTGATCTCGTGGAGTTCCTCGACCGCCTCGTCCGAGCCCGCCACGTCGGCGAACGTCGTCTTCGGGGTGTCCTTGGTGATGAGCTTCGCCTTGGACTTCCCGAACTGCATGACGCGGGAGCCGCCGCCCTGCATCTGATTCATCAGGAACAGGAAGACGACGACGATGAGGACGAAGGGAAGCAGGGACAGCAGGATGCCGACGAAAGCGTTCTGCTTGGTCGGCGAGACCGTGTAGCCGTCCGGGATCTGCTTGTTCTGGAACTTGTCCTGGAGGGTCGTGGCCAGGTTCACACCCTGGTCGCCGATGTAGCTCGCCTGGATCTTCGAGCTGCCCTCGATCTTTTCGCCGTCCTTGAGCTCGGCCTTGATGACCTGCTCGTCGCCGGTTGTGATCTTGGCTTGTTTGACCTTGTTGTCACTGATCGCCTGGACGACCTGGCCGGTGTCCACCGTCTTGTAGCCGCCGGACGAGCCGACGACCTGCATCAACACGACCACGGCAAGGACGGCCAGCACGATCCACATGACCGGCCCACGGAAGTATCGCTTCACGTCCATCCATACGGAGCGGTGCCGCCCCGTCCCTCCTGCCATAGTGAGTTTGATAAGACTGTTCTTCGGACGGTACCCCAGCATTGCCACCGGAAGCTGCTCGGTCCGGCTGACAAGCCCCGTCTACGTATGCTCCAACGGCGCGAAACCCTCTGGGGTTCCCGGCCGTACTGCAGGGGCTGGGCCCTGTCGGGGGCCGTCACCCGTCCAGGGTGCCTCAACCGCCGTAGACATGGGGCGCGAGCGTACCGACGAACGGGAGGTTCCGGTACTTCTCCGCGTAGTCGAGGCCGTACCCGATGACGAATTCGTTCGGGATGTCGAAGCCGACCCACTCCACGTCGATCGCGACCTTCGCGGCCTCGGGCTTGCGCAGCAGCGTGCACACCTTGAGGGACGCGGGCTCACGGGAGCCGAGGTTGGAGATCAGCCAGGACAGCGTCAGACCGGAGTCGATGATGTCCTCGACGATCAGGACGTGCCTGCCCTTGATGTCCGTGTCGAGGTCCTTGAGGATCCGCACCACTCCGGAGGACTGGGTGCCCGCGCCGTACGAGGAGACGGCCATCCAGTCCATGGTGACGGGGGTGGACAGGGCCCGGGCCAGGTCCGCCATGACCATCACGGCGCCCTTGAGGACACCGACGATGAGCAGGTCCTTGCCCGCGTACTCCGCGTCGATCTTCGCGGCCAGCTCGGCCAGCTTCGCGTCGATCTCTTCCTTGGTGATGAGCACCGACTGGAGGTCGGTGCCCAGGTCTTTCGCGTCCACCCGCATCACTTTCGGTCGTCCCACCGGCTGCTTCCCGGTCCCTCGGCGAGGAGGGGCCGCTCCCCGAAGGGGTTGCCCTCCGGGGGAGCCGCCACCCGAAGGGCGACTCTTTTTCAGCCTTGCCGAATCACCAGTCTGCCACCCTGCCGCTGGGCGACGACCTTGCCCGGGAGGTTGATGGCTCCCTGGCCACGCCAGCCGGTGATCAGCCGGTCGATCTCCTCGATGTGCCGGGCGAACAGCGAACCGGCGGGCGCCCCGGCCTCGATGGCGGCCCGGCGCAGGATGCGGCGGCGCACGGCGGGCGGCAGGGCGTACAGTTTGGCGCACTCCAGGAGGCCCGCCGCGTCGCGTACGGAGGCCTCGGCGCGGCCGGCCCACGCGTCGAGCGCGTCGGCGTCGTCACGGGACAGCTGGGCCGTACGGGCGAGCGCTTCGACGACGCCCTTGCCGAGCGCCTTCTCCAGAGCGGGCAGTCCCTCGTGGCGCAGCCGGGAGCGGGTGTACGCCGGATCGGCGTTGTGCGGGTCGTCCCAGACGGGCAGCGACTGGACCATGCAGGCCTTGCGGGCGGTCTGCCGGTCCAGGTGCAGGAAGGGGCGGCGGTAGCGGCGGTCGGCGCCGGGCCCGCCGGAGACGGCGGCCATACCGGACAGGGAGCGTGTCCCGGAGCCGCGGGCGAGGCCCAGCAGGACGGTTTCGGCCTGGTCGTCGCGGGTGTGTCCGAGCAGGACCGCGGTGGCGCCGTGCCGCTCGGCGGTGGCGTCCAGGGCGGCGTACCGCGCGTCGCGGGCGGCGGCCTCGGGGCCGCCCTCCCGGCCGACGGTGACCGCGACGGACTCGGCGGGGGCCAGTCCCAGTTCGGTGAGCCGCAGGACGACCTCGTCGGCGCGCAGGTCGGACCCGGACTGCAGACCGTGGTCCACGGTGACGCCGCCGGCGCGGACGCCGAGCTTGGGCGCCTCGAAGGCGAGGGCGGAGGCGAGCGCCATGGAGTCGGCGCCGCCGGAGCACGCGACCAGCACGAGCGGCGCGCGCGAGGGCACGCCGGGGGTATGACCGGGGGCGCGTTCGGGGGCGTGATCGGTGAGGACGTCATGGAGTACGCGGCGGACCGCCAGGCGTATCGCCGCGACCGCAGGATGGGGACCCATGTCCGGTTCCCTTCATGAAATTGTCGGGGGGTGAGCCCGGGTTCGGTCACTCAGAGTGTGTCGATGGTGACAGAACCGGGCCGTTCCCCGAGCATTGCACGCCTACCCATGCCCCACGGTCCCTCGGACGGGTGATTGGAGGGGCGTTCACCTGCCGTCGGCCGAATTCAATTCACGACTCTGCCTTACGGTGCACCCGCGCGACCCAGTCCGCCGGTTTGGCGATCTCCGACTTGGTGGGAAGTGTGTTCGGCGAGGTCCACACGCGGTTGAAGCCGTCCATGCCGACCTCGTCCACGACCGCGCGTACGAAACGCTCGCCGTCGCGGTACTGGCGAAGCTTCGCGTCCAGGCCCAGCAGCTTGCGCAGGGCGAGGTCGAGACGGGAGGCGCCGCGGGCGCGCCGCTGCTGGAACTTCTCCCGGATCTCGGCGACGGACGGGACCACGGCGGGGCCGACGCCGTCCATCACGAAGTCGGCGTGACCCTCCAGGAGGGACATCACCGCGGTGAGCCTGCCGAGGATCTCGCGCTGGGCGGGGGTCTGCACGATCTCGACGAGGGAGCGGGCCTCGTCGCCCTCCTCGCCCTCGGGGCGGCTGCCCGCGAGGGACTGGGCGGCCTCGCGGACGCGTTCCAGGACGGTCATGGGGTCGACCTCGGTCTCCCCCAAGAAAGACTGGATTTCGCCCTCAAGGTGGTCGCGCAGCCAGGGCACGGCCGTGAACTGCGTGCGGTGGGTCTCCTCGTGGAGGCAGACCCAGAGCCTGAAGTCGTGGGGCTGGACGTCGAGTTCACGCTCCACGTGCACGATGTTCGGCGCGACCAGCAGGAGCCTGCCGCCGCCGTTCTCCCCGGCGGGCAGTTCCCGGGTGGCCGGGGCGAACGTCTCGTACTGGCCCAGGACCCTGGAGGACAGGAAGGACAGCAGCATGCCCAGCTCGACGCCGGTGACCTTGCCGCCGACGGCGCCGAGGACGGCTCCGCCCGGGGTGCTGCCGCGACGTTCCTGCATCTTGTCGAGCAGCGGTTTGAGGATCTCCCGGAACCCGGCGACGTTCGCCCGGACCCAGCCCGGGCGGTCGACGACCAGAACCGGGGTGTCGTGGAGGTCGTCCCCGCCCATCCGCGTGAAGCCGCGGACGTGTTCCTCCGACGCCTTTGCATGCCGGCGCAGCTCGGCGACGACGGCCCTGGCCTCGTCGCGGCTCACCTCTGGGCCCGGCCGTACGAGCCGGGTCGCGGTCGCCACCGCGAGATTCCAGTCGACCATCTCGGCACCACGGATGCTCGTCATGCTGCCAACCGTACGTGAGCGCTGCCGCTGGGGGCAGGGGTGGGCCGTGCGGGCCCCGGGCCGGGGATCACGTGCGGGTGCGTCGTGGCTGGGCGCGCAGTTCCCCGCGCCCCTTACCGGCGCTCCCGCCCGGACTTCGGCTGAGCCGCCGTCGTGGCCGGGCGCGCAGTTCCCCGCGCCCCTTACGGGGCCCGGACCGCGCGGCCGACCCCCACCGGCCCGTGGACGAGCGGACAGCGGCCCGGTGCGGAGCTAGTTGCAGCCGCACCCAGCCAGGGTCGAGGCCAGGGCATCCAGGCCCTGCTGGGTGGTCGCGGCGTCCGTGGGCGGGTCGGACTCGGTGAGGAACGCGAAGGCCAGGAGGCGGCCGTCCGTGTCGACGACCGTGCCCGCGAGGGTGTGCACGCCGGTCAGGGTGCCGGTCTTGGCGCGTACGAGGCCGGTGCCGGGCTGGCCCGCGTACCGCTTGCTGAGGGTGCCGGTGAAGCCCGCGACGGGCAGGCCGGTGAGGACCGGGCGCAGTTCGGGGCGGTCCGGGTCGGCGGCCTCGGCCAGCAGGGCCGTGAGCAGGCCGGCGGTGAGCTTGTCCGCGCGGTCCAGACCGCTGCCGTCCGCGAACTTCGCCCCCTTGAGCGGCAGCCCGAGCTTCTTCAGCTGCTCACGGGTCGCCGCGCCGCCGCCCTTGAAGCTCGCCGGTTCGTCCGACGCGAGGGCGGTCTGGCGGGCGAGGGCCTCGGCGATGTCGTTGTCGCTGCTGGTCAGCATGCGTTCGACGAGTGCGGACAGGGGTGGCGATTTCACGGTGGCGAGGGTCTTGGCGCGGGCCGACGCCTTGGAGGTGCCGGGAACCGTGGTCCTGATACCGCGTTCGTGCAGGAGGTCGGCGAACTTCTTCGCCGCGTCCGCCGCCGGGTCGTCGCTGCGGTCCGCGGGACCGCTGGAGGAGTCGTCGAGGCGGCCCTCGTCGGCCATCAGGGCGGTGACCGGGGCGAGGTTGGTGTTGCCGGCGCCGATGGGGTGCACGGCGGTGCCCGCGTACAGCGAGGTGTCGTACGAGAGCGTCACCTCGCCCGCCTTGCCGCCCTTGCCGGTCTTTGTGCCCTTGCGGGACTTGAGGGCGCGGGCCGTGTCGTCGGCGAGGTCGCGCAGGCTCGCGTTGCCGGCCGCGTCCTTGCGGGCGGTCAGCGTGGGGTCGCCGCCGCCGACGAGGACGACCTCCTCGGTGCCGGGCTCCAGGACCGCCCGGGTCGCGATGCGGTGGTCCGGGCCGGCCGCGGTGAGCGCCGCCACGGCCGTCGCGATCTTCGTGGTGGAGGCCGGGGTCAGCGCGGTGTCGGCGCCCTTGCCGTACAGCCGCTTGCCGGTGGCCATGTCGACGACGGCGCCCGCCCGGTCGGTGCCGAGCGCGGGGTTGTCGAGCAGCGGTCCCAGGACGCCGCTCAGGGCCTTCTCCGTGGGCGACGGGACGCTGCCCACCGAGCCGCCGAGGCCCGCGAGCACGGACAGGGCGCTCGGCGCGGGCGCCGGCTCCTTGCCGGACGTACCGGACACCGAGCCGTGATCTGCGCCACCTGCGCGCTCCCGCGATGCGGCCCAGTCGCGCTCCGCCGTACGCTGGCCGGTGGAGTCCCAGGGCCCGGCCGCGGTGACCACGGTGGCCGCCACGACGAGTCCGAGGGCGGCGGCACCCGTCGTGAACTGCACGGTGGACGGCCGCCTGACCAGCGGTTTCACGACTCCCGTCGCCCGGGCGAGCGGTGGTTTCACAGCTTCCGCCGCCCGTACGAGCGGTGGCTTCACGGCTTCCGCCGCCCGTACGAGTTGCGGTCCCACGGATCGCGCGACCCGCACCACATGCGGTCTCGCGGCCCGCCAAGCCCTCAGCTCTGGCACGACCACCAGCCCCTTTCGCGATCACACACCTGCGTGAGGGACACTTAACCACCAGAACTATGTGTTGATCATGGAGGAGCCACCGGTGGAGTTCGACGTCACGATCGAGATTCCGAAGGGTTCACGGAACAAGTACGAGGTGGACCACGAGACCGGTCGGATCCGTCTGGACCGTCGCCTCTTCACCTCGACCAGCTACCCGGCCGACTACGGCTTCGTCGAGAACACCCTCGGCGAGGACGGCGACCCGCTGGACGCGCTGGTCATCCTGGACGAGCCGACCTTCCCCGGTTGCCTCATCCAGTGCCGCACGATCGGCATGTTCCGTATGACGGACGAGGCCGGCGGCGACGACAAGCTGCTGTGCGTCCCCGCGCACGACCCGCGCGTGGAGCACCTGCGGGACATCCACCACGTGTCGGAGTTCGACCGTCTGGAGATCCAGCACTTCTTCGAGGTCTACAAGGACCTGGAGCCGGGCAAGTCCGTCGAGGGCGCCAACTGGGTGGGCCGCACGGACGCCGAGGCCGAGATCGAGCGTTCGTACAAGCGCTTCAAGGAGACGGGCGGTCACTGATCCGTCTGTGTCCTGCGGGCCGCGTGACCCCGACCGGGTCGCGCGGCCCGTTTGTGTACCAGTGCGCATACTGGGGCGTACTGGACGTGCGAACCAGGAGTAGTGCGTGACGGAACCGGACGCCGAGGACCGCAAACCGCAGTCGGACGAGGCACGCAGCGCCTTCGTTCCGCCGAGCGGTGTGGTGACGCAGGCCCCGCCGGTCGAGGAGGAGTCCTCGACGACGTCCGAGTTCGCGCTGCCCAAGGGCTACGGCGCCCCGCAGACGCCCGCCGCCGATCCCGCCGAGGGGTCCGCGTTCAGCACGCCGAGGACGTACAGCTACCGGGACGCGCCGCCCGCCTTCACGCCCCCGGCTGGCATACCGCGCGTGAGCCTCACCAAGGACGCCCCCTGGCAGGACCGTATGCGCACGATGCTGCGTATGCCGGTCGCCGACCGGCCCGTGCCCGAGACCGTGCAGAAGACGGAGGACGAGGGCCCGGCCGTGCCGCGCGTCCTCGACCTGACCCTGCGTGTCGGCGAGCTGCTGCTCGCGGGCGGGGAGGGCGCCGAGGACGTGGACGCGGCGATGTTCGCCGTCTGCCGCTCCTATGGCCTCGACCGCTGCGAGCCGAACGTCACCTTCACCCTGCTGTCGATCTCGTACCAGCCCTCGCTGGTCGACGACCCGGTGACCGCGTCGCGGACCGTGCGGCGCCGGGGCACCGACTACACGCGGCTCGCGGCCGTGTACCAGCTCGTCGACGACATCAGCGACGACGAGACCGAGGTCTCCCTTGAGGAGGCCTACCGGCGGCTCGCGGAGATCCGCCGCAACCGGCACCCCTACAGCGGCTGGGTGCTGACCCTCGCCACCGGGCTGCTCGCGGGTGCGGCCTCCGTGCTCGTCGGTGGTGACGTCATCGTGTTCGTCGCGGCGGTCGTCGGCGCGATGCTGGGCGACCGGCTGGCGTGGCTGTGCGCGGGGCGCGGGCTGCCGGAGTTCTACCAGTTCACGGTGGCCGCGATGCCGGCCGCCGCGATCGGCGCCGCGCTCACGATCGCGCACGTCGACGTACGGGCGTCCGCGGTGATCACCGGTGGGCTGTTCGCGCTGCTGCCCGGGCGGGCGCTCGTGGCGGGCGTGCAGGACGGGCTGACCGGCTACTACATCACCGCCTCGGCCCGGCTCCTGGAAGTCATGTACTTCTACGTGGGCATCGTCATCGGCGTCCTGGTGATCCTGTACTTCGGCGTGACGCTGGGCGCCCAGCTCAACCCGGACGCGGCCCTGCTGTCCACGAACCGGCCGCTGTGGCAGATCGGCGCGTCGATGCTCCTGACGCTGGCCTTCGCGGTCCTGCTCCAGCAGGAACGGTCGACCGTGCTGGTCGTGACCCTCAACGGCGGTGTCGCGTGGAGCGTGTACGGCGCGATGCACTACGCGGGCGACATCTCACCGGTCGCCTCGACGGCGGTGGCGGCCGGTCTGGTGGGGCTCTTCGGGCAGCTCATGTCGCGCTACCGGTTCGCCTCCGCGCTGCCGTACACCACTGCGGCGATCGGGCCGCTGCTGCCCGGTTCCGCGACGTACTTCGGGCTGCTCGCCATCGCCCAGAACGACGTCGACCAGGGCCTTGTGCAGCTCTCCAAGGCAGCGGCGCTCGCGATGGCCATCGCGATCGGGATGAATCTGGGGTCCGAGATCTCGCGGCTGTTCCTGCGGCTGCCGGGGGCTGCCGCTGGTGCGCGGCGGGCGGCGAAGCGGACCCGGGGGTTCTAGGCTCTGTCCTCGGCGAGGGCGCCTTGTGCCGGTGGTCGGCTGACCGCCGGTGGGGGCTGAGCGCGCAGTTCCCCGCGCCCCTGAGGGGCGCGGGCCCAGGCGGCTGATCAGTTGCGGCCGTGATCCTGGCCGTAGGGGTACTGCTGCTGACCCTGCTGGTACGGCTGGCCCTGCTGGTACTGCTGCTGGTCCTCGGGGTACTGCTGGGCGTTCTGCCCGTAGCCCTGCGGGTACTGGTACTGCTGCCCGCCGTAGTTCTGGTCCTGGCCGTACGGCTGCTGCTGCTGGTAGTAGTCCTGCTGCTGGTTCTGGTTGCCGTACTGGTCGTACTGCTGCGGGCCGCCCTGGTCGCCGTAGCCCTGGTCCTGGCCGTGCTGGGGCCCGTACTGCTGGTCGTAGCCGTTGTGGTGGGGCTGCGGGATCTGGCGGAGCTGGGCCGTGCGGTCGTCCATGAGGGGGGCCGCCTGCTGGGCGTGACCGGCCTGGGGCTCGTCCTGCGTGCCGTTCGCCGCTGCCTTCTTGGACTTTCCGCGGGCCCGCAGGAACTCGATGATGATCGGGACGACCGAGATGAAGACGATCAGGAGCAGGATCGGCTCGATGTTCTTGTGGACGAACTCGATGCTGCCGAGCCAGGACCCGAGCGCCGTGACGCCCGCGCCCCACAGGACGCCGCCGATCACGTTGAAGATCAGGAACGAGCGGTACTTCATGCCGCTGACGCCGGCGATGATCGGCGTGAACGTGCGCACGACGGGCACGAAACGGGCCAGCACCAGCGACTTCGGGCCGTACTTCTCGAAGAACTCGTGCGCCTTGACGACGTTCTCCTGCTTGAAGAGGCGCGAGTCCGGCCGGGTGAAGAGGGACGGGCCGACCTTCTTGCCGAACATGTAGCCCGCCTGGTCGCCGAGGATCGCGGCGACGCAGATGAGCCCGATGGCGCCCCACAGCGGGAAGTCCAGGGTGCCCGCGGTGATCAGCATGCCCGCCGTGAACAGCAGCGAGTCACCCGGCAGGAAGAAGCCGATGAGCAGGCCCGACTCGGCGAAGACGATCAGGAGCAGGCCCCAGATACCGAACGAGTCCAGTAGGTAGTCCGGATCCAACCAGCTTGGGCCGAGGGCAAGCGTCGTCGTCACGATTCCGGGCTCCTGAGGTGGTGGATGCGGCGGCGGGCGAAGGTGTGGCCGACCAAAGTTATCAACGCGCCACGATGTGACCAGGTTCCACCGGCTCGTACAGGATGCACTGTGCCCCGACTGGGACAAAGCTGTGAGCCATGGGTATCGAAGAATACGGCGGGGGCCAGGGTCCCCGGCCCGACGTGCTGGTCGTGACGACGAACGACGTACCCGGCTACCGGGTCGAGCAGGTCATCGGTGAGGTCTTCGGACTGACCGTCCGCTCCAGGCATCTGGGCAGCCAGATCGGCGCGGGCCTGAAGTCGATGATCGGCGGCGAGCTGAAGGGCCTCACCAAGACCTTGGTGGAGACCCGCAACCAGGCCATGGAACGGCTCGTCGAGCAGGCAAAGGCGCGGGGCGCCAACGCCGTGCTGATGTTCCGCTTCGACGTGACGGACGCGCAGGACGTGGGCACGGAGGTGTGCGCGTACGGCACGGCCGTGGTGATCGTCAAGGAGTAGCCGACCGAGGAACAGCGCGGCCTTTCGGTAAGGGGCGTCCGCCATTGCGGGCGCCCCTTACCCAGGCCCCCTTGCCCCAGGCCCCTTACCTCAGGCGCCTCTCCCCCCGGGCGCCTCTGCCCGGTCCTCACGCGTGCCGCGCCGCGTTCGCCGTGATCGCGTCCCTGAGGTGCTCGGCCAGCCCCGGGCGCACGGAGTCGTAGAACTCCTTGAACCGCTGGTCGGACACGTACATCTCGCCGAGCCCTTGATGGATGGCGTACGAGCACGCGTAGAACCAGCGGGTGATGTGCTGCCGGTGTTCCTCGGCCATGTCCATGGCGGGCTCTCCCGTGGCGGGTTCACCGGAGGCCATCAGGGCGTCGTAGCGCCCGCCCCACGCGGCGGCCTCCGCCTGCATGCGCTGCCAGTCGTCCTTGCCGTAGCGGGCGGTGCGGCGCCGCGACTCGGCGTACGCCCGCGTGCCGCCCCAGCGGCTTTCGGCCTCCTCGGCGTGCTCCTCCGGGTCCCTGCCGCCGAAGACCTCGAATCTTTCCTCGGGTGTGAGATCGATGCCCATCGTGCGTGCCTCCATGGCGTGTTCCACGGCCGCGGCCATCTTCTGCAGCCTCTCGATGCGGGCGGTCAGCAGGTCGTGCTGCCGGCGCAGATGTGCGCGCGGATCCGCCCGCGGATCGTCGAGCAGGGCCGCGACCTCGTCGAGCGGGAACCCCAGCTCCCGGTAGAACAGGATCTGCTGCAGCCGGTCGAGGTCGGCGTCGTTGTAGCGCCGGTGGCCCGCGTGGCTGCGCCCACTCGGCACGAGCAGCCCGATCCCGTCGTAGTGGTGCAGCGTCCGCACCGACACTCCGGCGACACGGGCGACCTGTCCCACCGGGTGGCTCATGGCTCCGCTCCCTCTTTTCCGGCCTTTTCCGTACGCGGTCCAGGCTGACGCCTCACGTCACGTGAGGTGCAAGCCGTAAAGCCGCCTCACACGATGTCGGTTTTACCCGCTTTTGGCGTGGGGGTGGCCCACCATGGAGTCCTGGACCTTCTCGACCCCTGGACCCCGCCCAGACGAACGGAGGCATCATGGCGCTCCACAAAGGCCCCGCGAAGTCCGACGAGCACCCCTCGACCGTCAACCCCTTCTACGGGGAGGCGAATCCGGTCGGCGGCATGACCGAGGCACCGCCCCAGCACCGGCTGCCCGACGGGCCGCTGACGCCCTCCACGGCCTATCAGCTGGTGCGCGACGAGCTGATGCTGGACGGCAACTCCCGGCTCAACCTCGCGACCTTCGTCACCACCTGGATGGAGCCGCAGGCCGACATACTGCTCGGTGAGTGCCGCGACAAGAACATGATCGACAAGGACGAGTACCCGCGCACGGCCGAACTGGAGCGCCGGTGCGTGGCGATGCTCGCCGAACTGTGGAACGCGCCCGATCCGGCCGCCGCCGTCGGGTGTTCGACGACCGGGTCGAGCGAGGCGTGCATGCTCGCCGGCATGGCGCTCAAGCGCCGCTGGGCCAAGCGCAACGCGGACCGGTACCCGGGCGCCCGCCCGAACCTCGTCATGGGCGTCAACGTGCAGGTCTGCTGGGACAAGTTCTGCAACTTCTGGGAGGTCGAGGCCCGCCAGGTGCCCATGGAGGGCGACCGCTTCCACCTCGACCCGCGGGCCGCCGCCGAGCTGTGCGACGAGAACACCATCGGGGTCGTCGGCGTCCTCGGCTCCACCTTCGACGGGTCGTACGAGCCGATCGCCGAACTCTGCGCCGCGCTCGACGGGTTGCAGGAGCGCACGGGTCTGGACATCCCCGTCCACGTGGACGGCGCGTCCGGCGCGATGGTGGCGCCCTTCGTGGACGAGGACCTGGTCTGGGACTTCCGGCTGCCGCGGGTCGCCTCCATCAACACCTCGGGGCACAAGTACGGGCTGGTCTACCCGGGGGTCGGCTGGGCGCTGTGGCGCTCGCCCGCCGAGCTGCCGGAGGAACTGGTCTTCCGGGTGAACTACCTGGGCGGTGACATGCCGACCTTCGCGCTCAACTTCTCCCGTCCCGGCGCCCAGGTGGTGGCGCAGTACTACACCTTCCTGCGGCTGGGCCGGGAGGGCTACCGGGCCGTCCAGCAGACGACCCGGGACGTCGCCATGGGGCTCGCGGAACGGATCGGGGCCCTCGACGAGTTCCGGCTGCTGACCCGGGGCGACCAGCTGCCGGTGTTCGCGTTCACCACCGCCCCGGACGTCACGGCGTTCGACGTCTTCGACGTGTCCCGGCGCATGCGGGAGCGGGGCTGGCTGCTGCCCGCGTACACCTTCCCCGCCCACCGCGAGGACCTGTCCGTGCTGCGGGTGGTGTGCCGCAACGGCTTCTCCTCCGACCTCGCCCAGCTGTTCCTGGAGGACCTGCGCCGCCTGCTGCCCGAACTGCGCTGCCAGTCACGGCCGCTGACGAGGGACAAGGAGGCGGCGACCGGCTTCCACCACTGAGGCAGAACGGCGGCGCGGCTCGTTGCGCACAGCCTCCCGACTTCGTGCCGAGGGCGGTGCGGTACGGCGCGTGGGCAGGCGGGGAGGGTGTGCCGGGGGAAGGGAGGCCCGTCTGGACTCACTCGCTCCCGGGCGCCTCCTCGCCGAGCGCGATCGCTTCGTCGACCTCTTGCCTGCGGGCCGCGAGTTCGCGCTCGTGCCGCACCTGGTCCTCGGCCTCGGCGATGTCCTCGTCCTGCTTCATGAGAGATGCGAGGTTGCCCCTGGCGTTGTCGAGGATGCCCATCTTGCTGTACGCGGACCGGACTCGGTCGCCCCACAGCCCGATGTCCTTCACACAGGGGACGACTCGGCTGAAGAGCAGGGACTGGTACAGCTTGTACATCTCGGAGTTCTCGACATGGTCCATGCAGACGTCGAGCGGGAGGCCGAGCTGTTCGTACACTTCCGTGCCCTTGAAACGATCGCGCAGCAAGTAGCAGCCCTCGACGACGAATTCCTCGCGCTCGGCGCGTTCCCTGGAGGTCAGCCGGCTGTAGTGGTCCTTGAGCGCGAGCCGGCCGAAGGCGACATGACGGGCCTCGTCCTGCATGACGTAGGCGAGCAGCTGCTTGACCAGCGGATTGGTCGACAGGTCGCGGAAGAGGCCGAAGGCTGCCAGGGCCAGGCCTTCGATGAGTACCTGCATGCCCAGGTAGGGGAGGTCCCAGCGGGAGTCCTCCAGGGATTCGGCGAGCAGCTTGGCCAGATCCTGGTTGACCGGGTAGTACATGCCGGACTTCTCGCGCAGGAAGCGTGAGAAGAGCTCGACGTGGCGGGCCTCGTCCATGGTCTGGGTGGCCGCGTAGAACTTGGAGTCCATGTCCGGGGCCGAGGCGACGATACGGGCGGAAACGTTCAGGGCGCCTTGTTCGCCGTGGAGGAATTGGCTGAAGAGCCACGAGCCCTGGTGACGGGTGAAGGCGGTCCGTTCCTTCCGGTTCATCCGGTCCCAGATCCGGGAGCCGGAGAGCGGGTTGAACTCCTCCGGGAGGCCCGCCACATCGTCCGGGTCGACCTCCAGGCCCCAGTCGATGCGGGACCGGGCGTCCCACTGCTTGTCCTTGCCCTTCTGGTAGAGGTTCAGCAGCTGGTCCCGGCCGTTGTCGTAGTCCCAGCTGAAGCGCGTGTTTCCCGCCATGGGGACGCCCCAGATCTCCTCGGGTACCGGCGATACGTAGAAGTCGAAGGAACTCACTGCAGATCAGCCTCCGGCGGGAGCGGGTGGGGTGCGCACAGGGAGAGGGACCGCCCGGCGCAGGGGACCGGGCCGGTACCGGTCAGATCAGTCCCTCGGCCGACAGCGGGTTCCGGGCCAGGGCACGGTCGACGCCGAGCCACAGCGCCCCGGCCATCTCCATGATCTTGGGCTGGCCCATGAGGTGCTGGCTCACCGTGGTGAGGTCGCGCAGTCGGCGCTCCAGAGGGCAGTCGCGGTAGATCGAGGCGCTGCCGATCACGTCCGCCAGCAGACGTACGGCGTCGCGGCAGCTGCGGATGGTGTGCTTGTACGCGCCGACCAGGCAGGCGCGCAGGCGCAGCGAGGGTTCTCCGCCTTGTTCCAGCACCGCCCAGAGTTCGTCGAGGACGCCGTACAGATAGCTGCGGGCCGCGCCCACCATGGCGTGGGCCTCGGCGAGGTCGGCCCGTACCCTCGGGTCCTCCCGGGCGGGCGGGCGGCCGAGTGCTCCGGGCTTCGTGGCCAGGATCTCCTCGGCGTCCGCCAGCGCGCCGCGCGCGATGCCGAGCGGCACTCCGGGCAGATTCGCGAAGAACATGCCGGGCCAGCCGTAGAGCACGCCCTCGCGGCGACGTTCCCGCAGGTCACGAAAGCGGAAGGATTGCTCGGCGGGGACGAGGACGTCGTGCGCGCGGTAGTCGTGGCTGCCGCTCCCCGCCAGTCCGGTGGTGGTCCAGGTGTCGAGGATCTCGAATGCGGAGGCCGGCAGCACGGCCACCCGGGTCTCCGGCCGGCCTTCGTCGGTCAACGCCGGTGAACCGCCCTCGTACACCACCGCGCCACCGATGATCACGTCCGCGTGGGTGCAGCCGCTGCCGAACTGCCACCGGCCGTCCAGCCGGTAGCCCCCGTCGACGCGACGCAACGTGCCGGCCGGAACGATCCAGCCGGCCGTGATCGCGTCCAGGTCGCGGTACAGCTTGCGGGCCACCTCGTCGTCGAGCGCGGAGGTGTAGAAACCTCCGTCCGAGCCGATCATGGCGCACCAGCCGGCAGCGCCGTCGGCCGCCGAGAGTTCCTCCACGATGTCGGTCTGGGTGCGGATGTCGACCTCGGGCCCGCCCCAGGACCGTGGCATCGCCATGCGGAACACGCCCGTTGAACGCAACGCCTCGACGGTCCGGGCGGACAGCCGCCGGCCTTGCTCGTTCGCCGCGGCCTCCTCGCGCAATACGGGCGCGACGGTACGGGCATTGGCCAGGATGGCCCCGCCGTCCAGGGCGCTCGCTCCACCTGCCGAAGTCATGTCTGGCACCTCCCGTGCCGTGCGGGCCTTCCGTACGTCACTTCCGTATGTGCCGTCATGCCGGAGCGGCTTCCATGACCCGGAAGTCGGAGTCAGGCAGGGCCACCGTGCGGTCCAGCGAGAAGCCGGCTGCCTCAAGCAGCGCGCGGTACTCCTGCTCCGTGCGCTCCTTGCCGCCGGTCACCACCATCATGTGGAGGTCGAGGAGGAACGTGGTCGCGTCCTGCCGGCTGCCGGGAGTGACCTGGGGCGGCAGGACGCGCTCCAGGACGAGGACTCGGCCGCTGTCGGGAATCGCGGCGCGGACATTGCGCAGAATGGTGGTGCATTCGTCGTCGGTCCAGTCGTGGAGGATCTGCTTCAGCAGATAGGCGTCCGGGCCGACCGGGACGGACGCGAAGAAGTCACCAGTGACCAGGCGGGACCGGGAGGCCACCCCGGCGGCACGGAGGGTGGCGGCGGCGGTTTCGAGGCCGGACGGCAGGTCGAAGACGACCCCTCGCAGGGCGGGGTGCTCGCGCAGGACGTGCGCCATGAGGGTGCCGTCACCGCCTCCGAGGTCGGCCACGGTCCGGAAGCGGGCCAGGTCGGCCACTGCCAGGACGGCAGGGGCCTGCCGGCGGGTGTGCTCGGACATGGCCAGGTTGAAGGATGCGGAGGCGTACGGGTGACGTGCGTAGTAGTCGGCCCAATTGAGGCCGTGCGCCAGCTCCCAGGGGGTCCTGCCGGTCCGTATACCGGGGACCAGCTCACCCCAGCTGCGCCACACTTCCGGGCCGCACATCGTGTGGATCAGACTGTGGACGGAGTCGGGGGCGTCCGTTCTGAGTGGCTGACCGGGCTCGGCGAGCGCGAAGCGGCCTGAGTCGAGCGGGGTCACGAGACCCAGCCCGGCGAGGGCCAGGAGCAGCCGGCGCAGGGGCAGGGCTTGCGTGCCGGTCGACTCGGCCAGCTCCTCGCTGGTCATGGGCCGTTCGGCGAGCAGATCGGCGAGGCCGAGCTCGGCCGCGGCGCAGACGGTTTTGGCAGCCATGGCCTGCACGATCATCCGCATGAGGTGGAGCGACGCGGGCGGGTCCGGTTCGGGCACCTGCTGCCGGCCGGTACCGGCGAGGGAGAGGCCGACAGGAGGGGGACCGCTCGTACTGCCGAAGTGATGCGCTGACCGCACGATTCAGCTCCTCACGACTTCGGTCGGGCGTGCTTTCGCCGCGGCGACGTCGGCGGCTATCTTCCGCATCGTGACCTTTCGGTGAAAGTAGTGGTAGCTGCGCGATATCGCGTACTCGATGTGCTCCTTGCTGTCCGTCATGAAGTAGGTGACGTAATCGTGCACCTCCTCGTTCCGGAGGAGATGGAAGGGGGTATGGCGGACAGGTACGGTGCCGAAGTCGGTGAAGAGGGGGAGAAGATCGTGCCGTATCAGACCGGCCACGAAGTCGTAGCTTTCGGCGTGCGCGAGCAGGGCACAGTACTTCATGATGATGCCGAGCAGCAGATCACCCTTGTAGGAGTGCTCGACAGCCACATTGTTCACTTCGAGTACTTTTTTGCCGGCAGCACCGGGGATCACCTGATGGAAAGGTGATCCAGAATCCGTGGGAGTCAGCCGGAAGATGGCGACGAGCTGACCCCGGAAGGTGACCCTATAGCATTTGGATGATGCTCTGGGCAAGAAGTCCTCACTGAACATGCCCAGTGGCTTGAGGGAGTTCTCCAGAAATTCTGCGTACTCGCTGAGCTCCTGCGCACTCTTTATTTCCGAGGTCCGGTATTTTCTGACCTCTTGCAGGACTTCATCGTTCTTCGGCGCCGCGGCGAAGGTGACGGGGAAGGTCATGTCGCGGTTTTCCAGAACGTCCTCGACCGTGAGCTGCACGACTCCTCCGGTATGCATGACTTCACGTACTCACTACTCAACTGCTGTCCCGTCGGGCTTCGTCGGCGTTATGCCCCGGCCGCGAGAACGTCCTTGAACATCTGGCTGTAGTAGTGGATCGTCATCCTGCGCCCCTGGATGACCTCGTCGAGGTCGGTGTCCTTGATGAGGAAGTCATTGACCGCTTCTTTGACGTCCTCGATGTGCTTGGCGTCGAAGCCGGCGTGGCTGTGGATGAAGGTGACCTGGTTGCGGTCCAGGCCGTACGTGTCCTTGAGGATCTCGGCCATCGATCCGCCCAGTTCGGCACCGAGACCCTCGGTGAGGCTGGCCACCCCGAGGATGCCGAGGGGGCTTCCATAGGTCGCCATGTAGTAGTTCTGGGCGACCAGGCCCCATGAGCCCGGTCCCGGAGGTTCGGCCAGGACGGCCTCCGGATCCTCGCCGAGCTGCCTGAGGTCCTTGACGCAGAAGAGGTCGTGGTTGTTCTCCTCCTGGACCTGCTCGAAGAACCAGTCCCGCAGTTTGCGGTAGTCGTCCTCAAGCCTGGCACCGGCGAGCGACAGCATCCGGGAGGTGTGGCGCACCATGTGGTACGTCTCCCGCAGGTAGGCGACGTAGTGCGCCCGCGTCATTTTTCCGCTCGCCACGACATCGAGGAGCGGGTTCTGCTCGATCTCGGCCTTGAATTCCAGCTCCGTTGCGGACAGGAGCCTTTCGAAGTTGCTTTTTAAGTGGCTCGGTTTCCTGTTCATCGTGGGCCAACCTCGGATCGATGGGGACATGGCACGGCTGCGCCATGAGCTGAGGGTCGGAGCGAACAGCGGACGGGAGTCAGCCGACCGTCGGGGTGTTCTTGGCGTTCTCCGGGAACGGGAAGAGGCGGAAGCTGCCGATCGACCGGGCGAGCAGGCGGCCTTCGGTGTCCGTGAGTTTGCCCTCAAGAAAGGCGGACCGCTCGTTCATCGACGTGATGCGGCCTTCACCGAGCACCTCGCCCGGGGCGACCGGCCGCATGAACTCGGTGGTCATGGAGATGGTGACCGGCAGGAACTTCGCCTGCGTCAGACCGACGACAGCCGAACCCATGCATTCGTCCAGCATGGCGTTGATGAAACCACCGTGGATGGTGCCGCCGGGGTTCATGAATTTCTTGGAAGCAGTGAAAGACAGCTGAATGGACCGCGCTTCCTCGTCGAGCCCCAGCAACGTCCAATTGATCATTTCCGCCACGGGAGGACGCTCGCCGAGGCGGTCGTACACGGTGCCCTCTTCTTTAAGGTATGTTTCAGACAATTGCGGGACACTCCCCATCCATGTTTCCGGCCGGTAGCATCGGACATGATTGACTGAACGGTAACGTAGCGTCAAGGGGGTGACGGCGAGGATTCCCACCCTGACTTGAATCCGTCTCCGAGCCCGACTGGCGGCATAGATCAGACACCCTGACGATCTTTCGAGTGCGCTGATCGCACGTGTTTTTCAAGGTCGATAATCTTTGCCACACGCGACGAATTCCCGATGAATTTCGGACACCGGCCCGCGACGTGTCGGATTTTTAGTCAACCTTGATTAACCGGCGTCTTCCGGATGCGTCTCCGCCGTGCTGTACGGGTTCTCCCCGCCCTCCGGGAGCACCCCGACGAACGGCTCGCCCTCTCCCGCGAAGGTGTACGCACCGCCCTTGATCCGCTGGATCAGGCCGCGGGTCCACTCGGCGCCGCTGTCGGCGGAGTGGACCCAGAAGTTCATGATCTCGCCGATGTGGCCGAGCTGGCCCGGCCCGTCGTCCGGCACGTAGTGCTCGGTGACGGCCGTGCGCCACTCCTCGATGCCCCGCACCCGCTCCTCCAGGAGTTCGAGCGCCTCGTCGCGGCCGAGGTCCACCACGAAGCCGAGCGCCGCGGAGAGGACGTCCGGCTTCTGGTCGTACGAGGTCAGGGACTCGCGCAGCAGGGTGAGGTACTCCTGCGTGCCCTTCTGCGTGATCTCGTACTCCGTGCGCGGCGGGCCGCCGACCGTGGAGGGCGCGATCTCGTGGGCGATCAGCATCCCCTGCTTCGCCATCTGCTTGAGCGCGTGGTAGATCGAGCCCGGCTTGGCGTTGGACCACTCGTGCGCGCCCCAGTACTCCAGGTCGTTGCGCACCTGGTAGCCGTGGGCCCGGCCGTGCTGACGTACGGCGCCGAGGACGAGAAGGCGGATCGCTGACATGCGGTCAAGCGTAGGGCCGCCCCGCGCGCCGGGCCCAACGGACCCGGCGCGGACCTGTCGGCCCTGGAACCGCCCCGTTCTGAGCGGTTCTGCCCGGAAACGCTCAGAACGGGAAGAAGCTGCGGCCGTGCTGGACCGAGATCCACTTCTGGGTGGTGAACGCCTCGACCGTGGCCTCGCCGTTCAGCCGGCCCACGCCCGAGGACTTCTCGCCGCCGAAGGCGACCAGCGGCTCGTCGTGCACGGTGCCGTCGTTCACGTGGAACATGCCCGTGTCGATCCGCTTGGCGAAGGAGACACCGCGCTCGACGTCGGCGGTGTGCACGGCGCCGCTCAGCCCGTACGGGGTGTCGTTGACGATCCGTACCGCCTCCTCCTCGCCGTCGAACGGCACGAGGAGCGCGACCGGGCCGAAGATCTCCTGCCGGAGGACGTCGGACTCGGCGGGCAGACCGGTCAGGACGGTCGGCTCGACGAGGTTGTCGTTGGTGGCGCCCCGCACGAGCGCGGTCGCGCCCTCGGCGAGCGCCTGGCCCACCACGGACGACAGCGCGTCCGCCTGCGAGGAGTTGATGACCGGGCCGATGACGGTCTCCGGGTCGCTCGGGTCGCCGACCTTGAGGGACTTCACCTTCGCCACGAACTTCTCGGTGAACTCCGTCTCCACCGAGCGGTCCACGAGGATGCGGTTCGCGGCCATGCAGACCTGGCCCTGGTGCACGAACCGGCTGAAGACCGCGGCGTCCACGGCGTAGTCGACGTCCGCGTCGTCCAGGACCACCAAGGCGCTGTTGCCGCCCAGTTCGAGGATCGAGCGCTTGAAGTGCGCGGCGCAGACGGTCGCGACATGGCGGCCGACCTTGTCGGAGCCGGTGAAGGAGATCACCTTCGGGACCGGGTGCTCCAGGAAGGCGTCGCCGATCTCCGCGATGTCGGTGATCACGACGTTGAGCAGACCGGCCGGCAGACCCGCGTCCTCGAAGATCTTCGCGACCAGCGAACCGCCCACGATCGGGGTGTTCTGGTGCGGCTTGAGGACCACGCCGTTGCCGAGGGCCAGGGCGGGCGCCACGGACTTCAGGGACAGCAGGAACGGGAAGTTGAAGGGGCTGATCACACCGACGACGCCGACCGGGACGAGGTAGAGGCGGTTCTCCTTGGTGTCGCCGGGCGAGGGGATGATCTTGCCCTCGGGCCGCAGCGCCAGGTTGACCGACTCGCGCAGGAACTCCTTGGCGAGGTGCAGTTCGAAGCCGGCCTTCAGCCGGGTGCCGCCGAGTTCGGCGACGATCACCTCGGCGATCTCCTGCTCGCGCTCCTCGACGATCCGCAGCGCCTTCTCGAACACGGCCCGCCGCGCGTACGGGTTCGTCGCCGCCCATTCCTTCTGGGCGCGGGCGGCGGCCCGGTAGGCCTCGTCCACCTCGTCGACCGTGGCTATCGTGATCGAGGCCAGCTTCTCACCGTCGTACGGATTGAAGTCGATGATGTCCCAGGACCCGGTGCCAGGACGCCATCGGCCGTCGATGTACTGCTGAGCCAGGTCGGTGAAGTAGGACGACGACATGTGATCCCTCAATCCCTTGCTGCCCGAGGCAACAGCCCATGCATCTTCACGGTCTGATCACATGTCATCGTACGGGTGTTTCAACTGAGTTGGAGCAGTCCTCTGAGCAAATCGCGGCTCTCGTCGGGGCCCGGACTGTCCTGCTGGAGCTCCTTCATCGCCTTCTCGTACTGGGCGACGTCCTCGCGCTTGTCCAGATACAGCGCGCTGGTGAGCTGTTCCAGGTAGACCACGTCGGACAGATCGGACTCGGGGAAGCTGAGCACCGTGAAGGCGCCGCTCTCCCCCGCGTGCCCGCCGAAGCTGAACGGCATCACCTGCAGCCGCACGTTCGGGCGCTGGGAGATGTCGATGAGGTGCTGGAGCTGACCGCGCATCACGCTCCGGTCGCCGTAGGGCCGCCGCAGCGCCGCCTCGTCCAGCACCACGTGGAACTCGGGCGCGCTCTCCGCCACGAGGTACTTCTGGCGCTCCAGGCGCAGCGCCACGCGCCGCTCGATGTCGGCCGCGCTCGCGCCTGTCATGCCCCGGGTGACGACCGCGTGCGCGTACGCCTCGGTCTGCAGCAGCCCGTGCACGAACTGCACCTCGTACGAGCGGATATGGGCCGCGGCGCCCTCCAGCCCGACATAGGTCGGGAACCAGCTGGGCAGGACGTCCGAGTAACTGTGCCACCAGCCCGCGACGTTGGCCTCCTTGGCGAGCGAGAGCAGTGACTTGCGCTCCGCCTCGTCGGCAATCCCGTAGAGCGTCAGCAGATCCTCGACGTCTCTCGTCTTGAAGCTCACCCGGCCCAACTCCATACGGCTGATCTTCGATTCGGAGGCGCGGATCGAGTAACCGGCCTTCTCACGGGTGATCCCACGCGATTCGCGCAGCCGCCTCAGATGTGAGCCGAGCAGCATGCGCCGTACCACCGATCCCGACTCCTGCGCGCTCACGTTCGCCAGCCTCCCCAACCCGTCTTCAAGGGCCGCAGTCTGCCACTAAAACACTTCAAGCAGTACTCGTTCGGTTACAGAAACGGCAAGCTTTCAGGGGAGTTACACAGGAAACGACAAGGAGAAGACAAGCCAGACCGAGAAATGTGGCGGAGAGGTGGCGGAAAAAAGCACCAACAAGCGGCACGGGAGGGTCCAATTCGGGCGCGTGCACGTGCATCTGCCCTTGCATCTGCTGAACGCAGACGGAACGATGGTCTCGCGCCACCGCTGCATCGCAACGACCGCGAACCCCGGGAGTGCCTCGCATGGGGACGAATGGATCGACCATGCTGGAGCCGTTAAGGCAGGGGCTTCCGCCACTGGACCCGGCGGCCGTCTCCAACGCCGCCTCCTGCGCCCTCCCGCCCCGTTACGAAGCGGTGCGCGACGCACGGCAGTTCACCCGCCGCACGCTCGACCAGTGGGACGTGGGCAACCGCTTCGACGACATCTGTCTGGTGGTCTCGGAACTCGTCACCAACGCGCTGCGGCACGCGCTGCCCGCGGACACCCCCCGCTCCGCCGACCAGGACCCGCCCGTGCGGCTGCACCTGATGCGGTGGACCGAGCGGCTGGTGTGCGCGGTGCGCGACCCCAGCCACGACAGCCCGGTCGCGGGCGACTCCGACGACTTCTCGGCGGAGTCGGGACGGGGCCTGTTCCTCGTCGAGTCCTTCGCCGACGGCTGGGGCTGGCACCCGCTGGCCAACACGCTCAACGGCAAGGTCGTCTGGGCGCTGTTCCGCCTGGGGCCCTCCGCGTGACGAACCGCGGCGCTTTTTTCGCGCCGCGGTTCTACGCGCGTTACGGGGTCCCGGGGCCGTCGGGCGCTCCGGCGTGCCACCGGGCGCACGGCACGCGGTCCGTATACACCGCCCCGCACCTCCGCACGCGCCGCTGACGGCCGCCGGCGTCAGCCCGCTATCAGGTGGTCGAACTCGCCGTCCTTGATGCCCAGGAGCATGGCCTCGATCTCCGCGCGGGTGTAGACGAGGGCGGGGCCGTCGGGGAAGCGCGAGTTGCGCACGGCCACCTCGCCGCCGGGCAGCCGGGCGAACTCCACGCAGGAACCCTGCGAGTTGCTGTGCCGGCTCTTCTGCCAGGCCGCCCCGTGCAGCTCCGTGGCAGCCATGCCGTTGTACACGTCGTGGTCCACAGGTCGCTCCCCGGTGGTGCATTGGCGTCTGTTGCCATAGATGCAGTGGTCAACTGCCCCGGATCATAGCTGTCTTCACATGCAGATGCATGGGCAGATGCACGTGCACGGGGGGTGGTCTCGTGGTTACAGGTTTGACGGTCGCGAAGCCCGAATCGTTCCAACTCCGCGCCCGTTCAATGGAAAGAGACGCACACCGGGCCCTTCGTGTTCCCTCACGAGCCCGCCCCGCCCGAAGAATGAACGGGCGGGGCGGGGCCGGCGGGCCGGCGGGGGCGGACGGGGCCCGGGAGGCCGCCGGGACCTTGGGGTACCTGGGGAGCAGGGAACCACGGGAGTCCTCCGGGACCGGCTGAGGCCTCCGTGGCGGCCGTGCCTAGCGTGACGCGTAGGGCAGCAGAGCCATCTCGCGGGCGTTCTTGATCGCGCGGGCCAGCTGTCGCTGCTGCCGGGCGGAGACCCGGGTGACCCTGCGACTGCGAATCTTTCCGCGGTCGGAGAGAAACCTCCGCAGCAGGTCCGTGTCCTTGTAGTCGATGTACGTGATCTTCGCCGCATCCAACGGGTTGGGCCGGGGCGGGGACACCTTGCGTCCGGCGTTGCGAGTGGTGCGGGTGTTACGGGCGCCGGGGGCGTCACGGGCCATGGGTCAGACCTCCAGGAGGGTGTCGAAGGCGGGCGGGAGCCGTTTCCAGGCGGTGCGTCCTGCGGCGTACTCCGTGTCGGTCAGCAGGCAGGACTCCAGGAGCAGTTCGAGCCCGTCGCGGTCGAGGCCCGGTGAGGTGAAGACGAGGTGCTGGCAGCAGTCGCCGTGCTCGGGATGCCAGTCGAGCGCGGCGGCGGCCCGGCGCACCGGCGGCACCATGTCCCAGGCCGCGTCGGGCAGGGACGCCATCCACGGCCCGGCGCTCTCCACGCACAGCGCGCCGCCGGCCGCGTCCCAGTGCAGCAGGGTGTCGGGCCGGTCCGCGAGCCAGAACCGGCCCCGGCTGCGCGCGGCGGCGCAGGCCAGGTCCTCCAGCGCCGCGTAGAGCCGCTCCGGGTGGAACGGCCGGCTCCGGTGCCATACGAGCGTGGTGACGCCGCATTCGTCCGCCTCGGCGGGCAGCAGCGCGCAGGCCGGATGCTGGGCCGCGGCGGCCGACTCCACGTCGAAACCGGCGAGTGCGGCGGCGGCGAGGGGTGAGGGAGCGGAGGGTGCGGGGGTGGCTTCCCCGGCGTCGGGCCCGGAGGGGGTGATCGGGATCCGGTGGGCGGTCGGGTGGAGCTGGGCCAGCAGGGCGCGGTCCTCGTCGTCGGCCTCCGCCGAGTCGGCGAGGGCCAGGACCGGGGCGTACTCCAGCTGACGGGCGAAGGTGTCGGCGATGGTGCGCTGGTCGGTCGGGGCGGCGGCGAGGCCCGCGTCGGCGAGGTCGTCGCCGTTGCCGAGGTACGGGAGCACCAGCGCGGGGTCGACCGCGGTGATCACACCCGTCAGACGGAGCCCTGCGCTCGCGACCACCTCGGCCATCGCCTTCGGCTCGACCGAGTCCCACAGTTCGACGATCGCGAGCCGGGTCACGCCGTCCGCCGCGAGCCGCTCCAGCTCCGGGACGAGGTCCTCGCGCAGGGCGCAGCACGCGCAGTCGTTGACGAGCGGTGCCTCACCGGCCGAGACGATGCCGGTGCGGTCGCGGACGGTCCGTACCACCGTGCCCTGCACGGCCGTCGCGAGGTCGTGGTGCAGTGCCACGGCGCCCGGCACGTCGGCGAGCAGGCGGTCCACGGCCTGCACGCGGGCGTCGGCGTGCAGCCCGCCGACGACGGCGACGGACAGCATCAGCGCTCCCCGCTCTGGCCGTCGCGCCGGCCGTGGCCCGCGCCGAAGCGGCGCTCGAAGCGCTCCACGCGGCCGGCCGTGTCCAGTACGCGGGCCGTGCCCGTGTAGAAGGGGTGGCTCACGTTCGAGATCTCGACGTCGACGACCGGGTACGTGTTGCCGTCCTCCCACTCGATCGTCTTGTCGCTCGTCATGGTCGAGCCGGTCAGGAAGGCGTGGTTCGCGGCCCGGTCCCGGAAGACGACGGGTCCGTACGCCGGGTGGATTCCCTCACGCATGGCGTTCAGCGCTCCTCTCGGAAGTCGACGTGCCGGCCGGCGCGGGGGTCGTACTTGCGCAGGGTCATCCGGTCGGGGTCGTTGCGGCGGTTCTTGCGGGTGACGTACGTGTAGCCGGTTCCGGCCGTGGAACGGAGTCTGACGACCGGGCGGAGTTCGTTGCGTGCCATGTGGCTAGTATATGAAAACGACTCCCATTACCAATAACGGGGATGGGAGAGATCGAGAGAGGTACGTCACTCACCATGTCCGCGCACTGCATGCTGACCGGGGCCCGGCCGGGCTTCGGCAAATCCATCTCCCACTCGCACCGGCGCACGTCGCGCCGCTTCGACCCGAACATCCAGAGCAAGCGGTACTGGCTGCCGGGCGAGGGGCGGTACGTACGGCTGAGGCTGAGCACCAAGGGCATCAAGACGGTCGACGTCATCGGCGTCGAGGCCGCCGTGGCGCGGATCCGGGCCCGCGGGGTGAAGGTCTGATGGCGAAGAAGAGCAAGATCGCGAAGAACGAGGCGCGGCGGGTCGTGGTGGCGCGGTACGCCGTGCGGCGGGCCGAGCTGAAGGAGATCGTGCGGCGGCCGACCTCCACGGAGGCGGAGCGGCTGGCCGCGGGACGGGAGCTGCGGCGGCAGCCGCGGGATGCTGCGGCGGGGCGGGTACGCAACCGGGACGCGGTGGACGGGCGTCCGCGGGGCTATTACCGGGCGTTCGGAATCTCCCGGGTGAACCTGCGGGTACTGGGACATGGAGGCTTCCTGCCGGGGGTGCGGAAGTCTTCCTGGTAGGGGCAGGGGGTGGCTCGGCCTGCGCATTGGCTGCGGGCCGGCGGGGGCCGGTCGCGCAGTTCCCCGCGCCCCTGGGGGGCGGGGTGGCTGGGGCTGCGCATTGGCTGCGGGCCGGTGGGGGCTGAGCGCGCAGTTCCCCGCGCCCCTTAAAAACAGGTCGGTGGAGGCCGGGTGCGCAGTTCCCCGCGCCCCTGGGGGGTGGGTGGCTGGGGCTGCGCTTTGGCTGCGGGCCGGTGGGGGCTGAGCGCGCAGTTCCCCGCGCCCCTAAAAACGGGCCGGTGGGGGCTGGGTGCGCACCCCGGCGGCCCCCTCAGGGGCGCGGGGAACGGCGCGGTCTTTGCCTTCAGGGGCGCGCTCAAAGATGGGGCGCAGCCCCTCTTGAGGGGCGCGGGGAACTGCGCGGCCAGCCACCCACCTCCCGCAGCCGCAACACTCCGGCAAGCGCCACGTCGCACAGCGCACCCAC
>NZ_JBHWZP010000056.1:0-37212 GCF_042728395.1 Streptomyces sp. NPDC060205 | reverse complement strand
GGGAATTCCCACCGCCGGCTTCTTCGTGCTCAACGCCCGGCTGCCACGTAAGGACTACGTGCAGTTCTGGCCGCTGTTGATGCAGTCCACGACCTCGTTCATCTCGTTCTCGTCGAAGAAGTTGATGAAGTCGTTGTGGTCCGTGATCGGCTTGTGCAACTGGTCCGGGAAGGAGTCCACCGCGAACGCGTTGGTGATCTGGTCACCCTGGATCTGCGGGGCCGCCACGTCGTAGACGAGCCGGACCTGCAGCTGGGGGATGGCCTGGAAACCGTTGGCGCAGGTGCCGTCCGCCTGGACGAAGGCCACGTGCGTGCGGTGGTTGGCGCTGTCGATGTTCTGGCCGTCCCAGCAGCTCTGGAAGTTGGACGAGCGCACCACGGAACTGCCCTCGGGGCAGATCGGGAACTTGTCCGTCAGCTGGCGGTCCTCGAAGCCGGTGCAGCTCCAGTTCGTGTTGGCGTTGTTGAGGCCGTTGACGAAGGCCTTGGCGTCACCGGTGATGATGCGCAGCGCCTTCGGCATCGCGACGACATCACCCTTCTTGTTGCCCACGAACTTCAGCTGGGCCTCGCTGACCTGCTGGATCGTGCCGACGTTGCCGTCCTGACCGCCACCGGCGGCGTTCGCGTCGACGTCGTCCTTGCCGTCCTGCACCCGCAGCACCGGCCAGAAGTACGAGGACTTGTCGGCCTGGTTCTGGCAGGTGGTCTCGGCGTTCGCCAGGTCCTCGTCGCTCGCGAAGGCGTCGTTGGACTGGTTGCCGACGTAGTCGTGCTGGTGCTGGGCGCCGTTGCTGACACCCGGGGCGACGATCACGTTGTCCGAGTTGCGGAGCTCGTTCTCGTTGGTGCCGCAGCTCGTGGTGAAGGTGCCGGTGGAGCCGGTGTCCCCGTTCGCGGGGAGCCCGTTGGCGCCCACACCCTTGGGGCCGCCGTTCGGCTGTACCTGGGTGATGTCCTGGAAGTCGGCTGCCACGGGCCCGTTGTCGGCCTGACCGCCGTTACCGCCGTCGCCACCCTGGCCGCCGCCGTTGCCGGCCTGACCGCCGTTGTCGCCCTGGCCGCCATTGTTGCCCTGGCCACCGTTGTTGCCCTGACCGCCGTTGTTACCGCCCTGGCCGCCGTTGTTGCCCTGGCCCCCACCCGTGGGGTTGCCGGCGGGTACGCCCTGGCAGCCCGCGAACTTGCCCCATCCCCTGGGTCCCTTGCCGCCCGCGCGCTTGATGTTGATGCTGATCCTGTCGAGCGTGGCGACACGCTTGGACTTCAGCGGACCGAGGATGGCGTTGTTGACGTAGCCGGGGTCCCCCGCCTGGGCCTGGCGCGTGTCCGCAAGACGCTTATAGGCCTCCGTGACCTGCTGGTCGAGCTTGGCCAGCTCCTTGTCGACACCGGCGCGGGCGCCCTTGGGCACGGAGGTCAGCTTCTGGCCGACGTCCGGGCATTTGATCGTGGCCACCGAGGCGGCGGTCGTCTGCGCGTTCCGCGTCGAGTTCTTGCTCTCGCCCGCGGAAGCGTAGATGTTGGCCGCAAGCAGACCGCCGCCACCCAGCGCGAGAGCCGCCGATGCGGCTATCGCCCGGTTGGCGAGCGTGGAGCGGCGTTTTCGGTTCGTGCGTCCCATGGAACTCCCTCTGGCTTCCTTGCGGGGGCATCGAGGCGCCCGGCAGGAGGTGAAGCGGCTCCGTTCAATACGGAGGAGGTTCCTGGGGCGTTCAGAAGCCTCAGGAATTGATGGGAGTTCCGTGGCGCAATCCTGCCGCAAGGGGTCCAGAAGCCCCTGAAACAACGGCAGTTGAGCGGGAATTATTGAATATCATTCAGCGGATCCGGAACTCGGGAACGGTTCGGGCCGATCCCTGTCCCCCTTGCCTATGAACCCTTTCAGCGGCCCTGGTCCAAATAGGCGAGAACGGCCAGGACGCGACGGTTGTCGTCGTCCGAGACGTCCAGCCCGAGCTTCTGGAAGATGTTCGACGTGTGCTTCGCGATCGCCCGCTCCGTGACCACGAGTTGGCCCGCGATCGCCGCATTCGACCTGCCCTGCGCCATCAGTTCCAAAACCTCCAGCTCGCGAGGTGTCAGCCGCCCCAGCGGCCGGCCGTCGCCCTGCCGCCGCGCCAGCAACTGCTGGATGACCTGCGGATCCATCGCCGTGCCGCCCGCCGCCACCCGCCGTACCGCGTCGATGAACTGCTCGGCGTCGAACACCCGGTCCTTCAGCAGATAGCCGACCCCGCCGGTCCCGTCGGCGAGCAGCTCACGCGCGTACAGCTGCTCGACATGCTGGGACAGGACGAGGACCGGCAGCCCTGGTCTGGCCCGGCGCGCCGCCAGCGCGCACTGCAGGCCCTCGTCGGTGTGCGAGGGCGGCAGGCGTACGTCGACCACGGCGATGTCCGGCTCCAACTCGGCCAGCGCCCGCGTCAGTTCGGGTCCGCTCTCGACGGCGGCGGCGATCTCGAAGTCGAACGCCTCCAGCATCCGGACCAGACCGTCGCGCAGCAGGAACAGGTCTTCGGCTAGGACGACTCGCAAGGGATCTCCATGGTCACCATGGTGGGACCGCCCGCGGGACTGCTGACGGCCAGGACGCCGTCGAATGTACCGAGTCGCCGCTCGACTCCGGAGAGTCCCGACCCCGAGCCGATCGCGGCGCCGCCCCCGCCGTCGTCGGTGACGGCGATCCGCAGCATGCCGCCGTGCTCCGGGGTGTGGTGCAGGTCGACCCAGATCCGCCCGGCGCCCGAGTGCTTGACCGCGTTGGTGAGGACCTCGCTGACGGCGAAGTACGCCGCCGCCTCGACCGGTTCCCCGAGCCGGCCGGGCAGGTCCACGTCGACCTCCGTGGCGATGGGCAGCCGCAGTGCCAACGCCCGTACGGCGTCCCCGAGTCCGCGCTCGGCGAGCACGGGGGGATGGATGCCCCGTACGAGGTCCCGGAGTTCGGTGAGGGCCTCCGCGGAGGACCGGCGGGCCTGCGCGACCAGCTGCCTGGCCTTCGCCGGGTCCTTGTCGATCAGGGCCTCGATCGTGCCGAGGTCCATGCCCATCGCGACCAGCCTGGCCTGCGCCCCGTCGTGCAGGTCCCGCTCGATGCGCCGCAGTTCGGCCGCGGAGGTGTCGACGGCGTCCCGCCGCGTCTCGGTCAGTACGCGGACCCGCTGGGCGAGTTCGCCCTGCCCGGACGCCAGGACGGACCGGGTCAGCAGGAAGTGGACGCGCAGCAGGAAGGGAGTGGTGTACACGCCGACGACGAGCAGGGCGGCGCCCAGGGCTCCCGCGGCGAGGGCGCTGAGCTGCCCGCCGACCGGCACGAACCCGTACCACCAGCCGACGTACGTGCCGTCGGTGAAGACCCGCCACAGCCCGGCGGCCAGCGCGAACCCCTCGAAGGGGTAGAGGATCAGCAGGGCGGGCAGCAGCGCGGTGACCAGCCCCGCCGTCATGTCCACCGGGAGCCACAGGAGGTCCCGCCGGACGGCCGGATCGCCGAGCAGACCGAAACACCGCCCCCATGGACCGGCGTCCTTCGGGAGCGGCCGGTACGCGGGCGGGATCCGCACCCCGCTCCACCGGACCGCCAGCAGCCGCCGCCAGTCCGCGAAGCCGCGTACGGCGGCCAGTACCCAGGGTGTCGTGACGATGCCGATGCCCAGTGGCACGAGCACGATCGACACGACAAAGAGCACGAAGAGGACGATCGACCCGGCGAGAGCCACGACGGCCAGCAGCAGAGCCCGCACTCCGGCGATCGCGGCGGTACGCAACCGGCCGACCGCGCTGTTGTCCCCGCTGTCCCCGTTGGTGTCCATGCCCTCAGTCTCGCCCACCCCGCGACGGTGGTCAGGGGGCCGAACCACCGGAAGGGGGGTGGTGCCAGCACCACCCCCCGCCGCCTCCGGGGGACCTCAGCCGCGCAGGAGCTTCTCCTCCACGGCGGGATCGAGCCCGACCGCGGGACGGTCGGGGCGCTGCGGCGGGACCCCGCCGATGTCCTGGAGCCAGCTCCAGGTGTCGGCGACCGTCTCGGAGACGGGACGGCAGCGGAGCCCGTCCCGTACCGCCTTCGACACGTCGAGGCGGTGCAGCATGGCGTGCAGCTCGGAGTCCGGCGGCACCCACACCGGCAGTTGCGTCCAGGGCTCGACACCGGCCGCCAGGATCACCTCGGGCTCGGTCCACCGCAGTTCGGCCCGGCCGCCGGTGACCCGCGCACACGTGTCGAGCAGCGTCCGCATGGTCGCGTGCCCCGAAGGACTGACGAGGTTGTACGCCCCGCCGGCCCCGCCCTCCACGGCCCCCAGCATCCACTCGGCGAGGTCGCGCACATCGATGTACTGGAGCGGCAGGTCACGGGGGCCGGGCGCGAGCACGGGGCCGCCGCGCGCCGCGCGGGTGAGCCACCACGGCAGCCGGCCGATGTTCTCGTACGGGCCGAGGATCAGACCGGCCCGTACCAGCAGCGCCCGCTCCTCGCCGAAGGCGTCGAGCACGGCCAGCTCGCCCCCGCGCTTGTCCCGCGCGTAGTCGGTCCGCCCGGCGTCGGGGGAGGCGCCCTCGATCAGCGGGGCGCTCTCGTCGTAACCGGGCGGCTGCGGCCACGCGTACACGGAGCAAGTCGACACGTAGACGTACCGCCGGACGCGGCCCTTCAACAGCTGCGCGGAGTCCCGCACCACACGGGGAGCGCCCGACCAGGTGTCGACCACGAGATCCCACGAGCCGCCGCCGTGGCCCTCGCCGTCCTCGGCGAGGGCCGCGAGTCCGTCGGGCGCGGTGCGGTCGCCGTGCAGGGAACGTACGCCCGCGGGCGGTTCGTGCCGGCCGCGGTGGAAGACCGTCACGTCCCAGCCGCGCTTCAGCGCCGCCTCCACGACGGCCCGCCCCACGAACTCCGTACCGCCCAGCATCAGAAGTCTCATGGAGGGGACTCTGCCCCGCTCAGCCGTGCGGCGGAACGGAATTCTGCCCACAGGCGATCCGCCCGGAGGCGGACCGTCCCGCCGCCGGATGCATCAACCGCCTGTGACCGGCGCGTACTTGTAGCCGACGCGCCGCACGGTCCTGATGGTGTCGCGGTGCTCCACACCGAGCTTGCGGCGCAGCCGGGCGATGTGGACGTCGACGGTCCGGCCGTCGCCCACGTGTCCGTAGCCCCACACCGTGGTGACCAGCTGGTCGCGGGTGTGCACCCGGTGCGGATGCGCCACCAGGTGCGCGAGCAGCTCGAACTCCAGGTACGTGAGGTCGAGCGGGCGCCCGTCGACCTCGGCGGTGCGCTGGACGGTGTCGACCCGCACGGGCAGGTCGTGACCGGCCTCCGTCTCCGTTTCCGCCTCAGCCTCCGCCTCCGGCACGGGGACCGGCAGGAGGGAGGGCTGGTCGGCGGGGACGAGGACCAGGTACCCGATCATCGGCGGGTGGCCCGGCAGCGTGGGCAGGGTGTGCGGGGGAGCGGGCAGCCAGGTGGCGCCCGGCGGCAGGAAGTCGGTGACGTCCACCACCTCGTCCCGGTCGACGGCCCGCAGCCGATGACGTGCGGAGCCGGTGGACGGGGCCGGGGAGGTGGCGGTGGCCACGGAGGAGAAGGAACGGGTGTTCGCCATGAGAGGTCAGCTCTTTTCGCGCGAGAGGTCGTCGAGGACGTACGTCGTGCGCGCTGGCCGAAGACCGGTGTACGGCTTTAGAGGGCCCGCGCGTTCGTCGCGCGACAACACACCCGGTCGAAGTCGTGGTGCTGACGGGAAGGCCAGAAGGGCTCAAGGTCGTGCCGACCCGTAGCGATGCACTCCTGGAAGCTGGCCATGCCCCCATTGAAGCAGACACAGCCCCGCAACATCAGCCTCCTCTCACTGTCCGGACACCCGGCACGGCCCGGAGTCCGCACTGGGGCGCCCCGTGAGGGGCGCGGGGAACTGCGCGACCAGCCCCCACCGGCCCGCACGTGCCGACAACCCCCGTCCCCCTCCCCTCCCCGAGCGGACGCGAAGGGGCGCCCACCACGCAGGTGAGCGCCCCTTACAAGTTCAAGCAGAACAGCCGGTTCAGACCTGCCCGGCCTTCTCCAGCGCGGAGCAGCACGTGTCGACGATCAGCCGAGTCACCACATACGGGTCGACATTCGCGTTCGGACGCCGGTCCTCGATGTACCCCTTGCCGTCCTTCTCGACCTGCCAGGGGATACGCACCGAGGCCCCACGGTTGGACACCCCGTACGAGTACTCGTTCCACGGAGCCGTCTCGTGCAGCCCGGTCAGCCGGTCGTCGATCCCCGCGCCGTAGTTCTTGACGTGGTCGAGCGGCTTCGAGCCCTCGCCCAGCGACTCGCACGCGGTGATGATCGCGTCGTACCCCTCGCGCATCGCCTTCGTGGAGAAGTTGGTGTGCGCACCGGCGCCGTTCCAGTCACCCTTCACCGGCTTCGGGTCCAGCGTCGCGGAGACGTTGAAGTCCTCGGCGGTGCGGTACAGCAGCCAGCGGGCCACCCACAGGTGGTCGGAGACCTCCAGCGGCGAGACCGGCCCGACCTGGAACTCCCACTGCCCGGGCATGACCTCGGCGTTGATGCCGGAGATGGCCAGACCGGCCTTGAGGCAGTTGTCCAGGTGCGCCTCGACGATCTTGCGGCCGAAGATCTCGTCCGCGCCGACACCGCAGTAGTAGCCGCCCTGCGGGGCCGGGAAGCCGCCCACGGGGAAGCCGAGCGGGCGTTCGCCGTCGAAGAAGGTGTACTCCTGCTCGATGCCGAAGATCGACTCCTGCGCGGCGAACTTCTCGGCGACCTCGCTGAGCGCGGCACGCGTGTTGGACTCGTGCGGCGTCATGTCGATGTTGAGGACCTCGCACATGACGAGGATGTCGTCACCGCCGCGGATCGGGTCCGGGAAGGACGCGACGGGCTTGAGCACACGGTCGGAGGCGTGACCCTCGGCCTGGTTCGTGGACGAGCCGTCGAAGCCCCAGATCGGCAGCTCCGCACCCTTCGCGTCGTCGCCCAGTATCTTCGTCTTCGAACGGAGCTTGGCCGTCGGCTCGGTGCCGTCGATCCAGATGTACTCAGCCTTGAAGGTCACGGGCCACATCCTTCGGGGTGGGTCTCTAAGCGCAGTGCGGTAGCTGCGGCGCTGCGGCACTGGGGCGCCGCGGAGGATGCCCGAAGCCTGTCAACAGGCAGTTTCCCGATCATTGCCCGGATGTGAACCCCGTGTTACCTGGTGCCCATGTGGTGGGGGTCACCCATGGAGAGCGTCCCTTACTCGTATGCGATGGGTTTCGGACAGGTGGCGGCCCGGGCCGCCACCCGACACGAAACAGCCCGACACGAAACACACGGGCGGGACGAAGCGGTCCGACGGGGGACCCTCAGCCCACCTTCTCGATGACGGCCTTGCGGATCAGGAACTTCCCGGGCTCGCGGACCTGCTCGAACGCCTCGTTGTTCAGGAGCACGCAGCTGCCGGAGACCGAGGTGACCTCCACGGTCGTGGACTTGTTGTTGTCCAGGTTCGTGACCTTGAGCTTCGTACCGGCGGGGAACTGGTTGCTGGACGCGGCGGGCGCGCCCGCCTCTCCGGAGAGGGTGACCGTGGACCCGTTGCAGACCTGCTCGCCGGCCGCGGCGCCGCCACCGGCGGCCGGGGCGGACGGGGCCTGCGACGGCTGCTCGGCGGGAGCGGACGCGGCGGGCGGCGCCTCGGTGCCCGCACCCGTGCCGTCCCCGGTACCGGCTCCTTCGCCCACGGTGGCGTCGGACTCGCCGACCGTGCAGCCGGAGGCCTCCTGCTGCACCTTGATCTGGGCGATGACCGCTTCACGGTTGGCGATCCGCGCCTCGGACTGGGCGTCCGGGGCGGTGCGCTGTCCCTCGATGAACTTCTCGTTGTTGCCGAGGGCGGTGGCCAGTCCGCTGCAGACCACGGAGGACTGCGCGGTGGACTTGGCGGAGTTCGTGGCCGGTGTCGCGTTCGACGTGGTGGCCAGGGCGAAGGCCCCGCCACCGGCCACCGCGGCGGCGCTCACCAGCAGGGCGATCTTCTTCTTCGTCCCGAGCGTTCTTCTGCGCGACATCAACGGCTCCTGTCCCCGGCCGCCCCTGGCGGCGGCCGTTCGCCGTTATGTACGAGATACCGAACGAACTTGCTCAGTGGTTGACCGGAGTTGCTCAAGTAACGTGGATCACATGGGTGTTGGCAGGGTCGCTGTCGTCGGCTCGGGGCGTCCCGCACCGCCTCGTCCGCCGGCCGGATCGATCCAGATCTCCATGCCGCCAGGTGCGCGAGAACACCGTGGCACTCACTGGTCACGGCACCCCCAAAACACCTCTGGCCAGGGGCGATTGTCAGTGGGCGGCAGTAGAATAGAAGCAGTGTTCGAGGGTGCCGCCGGAGACGCCGGCCGGTGCCCTGACCGCGACAGGAGGATGCCTGTGCCCGCTGCCGCACTGAGTCCGCTGCCCACCCAGTCCACCGCCAGGAGGGCGGTCCAGCTGGACCTGCCCTACCAGCCCGTCGAGAAGCGCGCGCTGCCACCGGGGCGCCCGCGCGAGTGGTACATCACGCACAACCGCCGCCTCAAGGCGATGCGGCTGGCCATCGCCCTTCTCGACTCCGGCGTCTACGTACCCAGGCAAGCCCACAACGACACGATCCGCAGCACGGCCGCACTCATAGGCGTACACCCCCCGTCGGACACGACCTGCCACATGGTCCGGGCCCTGATGAGGTACGCGCGCTGAGCCCGCGTCCGTAGCGCCGCTCACGCCCGTAGCGCCATCCATGTCCGTAGCGCCGCCCGCGTCCCGGGCGGCGCGTCGGCGTGGTGTCCCGGCCTCAGCCGGACGCCAACTCCCGCTCCAGCGGGGTCCGGAAGCGAGGGGTGACCCGGGTGGGCCCCATCCACGACCGCAGCCGCTCGGCCTCGGCCCCGATCGCGTCCAGGGCCTCGGCGCCGACGCCCTCGGTGCCCGCGCCCCCGTCGTCCAGCAGCCGCCAGGCGATCTCGCCGTCGGGGCGCTGGGCCCAGCCGCCCACGATCCGCCCGTCCCACCACACGGTCGGCCCGATGTTCCCGCTGCGGTCGAAGAGCGCGGGCCGCAGCCCGGGCGGGCAGTACCAGTCCCGCTCCCGCCATCCCATGGCCGTCGGGTCCAGGCCGGGCAGCAGCGCGGCCCACGGTTCGACGGCCCCGGCCGGCTCCACGGCGTCGGCGAGCACGTACGCCACGCCCTCGTCCACCGAGACGGTCACCGCCCCCACCGCGCCCAGCGCCCGCCGTACGTCGCCGACCTTCCACCCGGTCCACCACTTCAGGTCGGCCTCCGTAGCCGGCCCGCACGCTGCGAGCCAGCGCCGGATCAGCTCCGCCTGGGCCTCGGCGACGGGCAGTTCGGCGCACGGGGGAGCCGCGGCCCACCGGAACTGCGTCGACGTCCACGACCCGAGAGGCCGCCCCCGTACGACCCTGCCCTCGACCCCCAGGACACGCAGCAGCCGCGACGAAACGGTGTGCACTCCCTCGTAGCCCGTGCCCGGCGCGTACGCGAACTGCTCCCTCAACCGCGGCTCCTCGCGCGCCAGTTCGGCGGCCGTCGCCTCGCCTCGCCGGGCCAGCGCGGCCAGCGTGGACGTCTCCACCTCCGCGAGCCACTTCGCATCGGGCGCGCCGACCCGGGCCATGTCCTTGACCAGGGAGGCCCTCGCCCGGGCGGCCACGGCGAGCCCGGTGGACGCGTGCACGACCGGGACGAGCCCGGTGGGGAACACGAACACGGTGTGCCGCATGCCGTGCATCCGGATCAGCGTCCGGTCCTCGTACAGGGCCCGCTCCATCTCCGGCACGACCCGCGCCGCGTCCGAGAGCCGCGCCCCCACGGCGAGGTAGACGCTGACGGGGTCCGTCCCGTGCAGGGCCACCAGAGAGGCCGCGACCTCCTCGGGAGTGCCGGCCCGGGCCGTCCCGGCCAGCCGCTGCCCGACGGCCAGCCGAGCGCGCCGCTCCGCCACCCCGATGTGCCGCCGCTGCCCGCTCATCCCGTTCCCCCTGTCCGGCCCGGCTCTGTCCTGTCCCGTCCTGCCCGGCCCCGTCCTCGGATTCTCTCCGATGCCCTCCAGATCCGCCCCCGGCCGGGAGCCGGGACGGTGGCGGGGACGGGGCGAGGGAGGGGACGGGGCGGGGGAGGGGCGGTGGCCCCGGACGCAGATTTACTCACTCCGGAGCACCCTCATTGCTCCCCTCTGTGACGATTTCGCTTGACCCCGGGCCATTTTGTGACTGCTCGTAAGCGGACCCTGCCGTTATTCGTTTCCGTCGGACAGGGATCGACCGGCATCCTGAGGACTACTCTCGACGTCACCGACGGCCCGGCGCACAGCCCGGCACCGCGTCGGACAGCTCAAGGTCACCACCACTCACGCACAAGGAGACCCGCCATGGGTACCTTGATCGTTCTGGCGATCCTCGTTCTGGTAGTCCTGGGATTCAACAGTCCCGCCTGGTGGCTCGCCGCAGCCGCCCTGATCTACCTCTACGTCCGCTTCTTCCGGGTGGGCCAGGGAGCCTCCGGATCGTCGTCGGGCGGTGGTGGCGGCGGCGGTTCGAGCTCCACGACGCGGATGGACAGCGACTACCACGCCTACCGCCAGCGCCGCGACCGGATGGCCAAGTGGGAACGCCGCTACCGCCGCGAACGCCCCTGGAACGTCAAGAAATGACGAAACCCCACCACTGCCCGAGGGGCGATGGCGGGGCTCCGGTCACACCGTGCGGCAGACCGCGAGGCTCTGCGACCCGACGGCGCCGAGCGGCACCGGCTGACGGCCCAGAAGCGGCCCAGGGGAGCGGTTACCCGCTCTGACCTGGGGCGATATCACACGTCGTAGTACAGCTCGAACTCGTGCGGGTGCGGGCGCAGCTGCAGCGGGGCGATCTCGTTCGTGCGCTTGTAGTCGATCCACGTCTCGATGAGGTCCGACGTGAAGACGTCGCCCGCCAGCAGGAACTCGTGGTCGGCCTCAAGGCGGTCGAGGACGGCCGGGAGCGAGGTCGGGACCTGCGCGACGCCCGCGTGCTCCTCGGGCGCCAGCTCGTAGAGGTCCTTGTCGATCGGCTCGGCCGGCTCGATCTTGTTCTTGATGCCGTCGAGGCCCGCGAGCAGCAGCGCCGAGAAGGCGAGGTACGGGTTGCCGGAGGAGTCGGGCGCGCGGAACTCGACGCGCTTGGCCTTCGGGTTCGAGCCGGTGATCGGGATACGCATGGCCGCGGAGCGGTTGCGCTGCGAGTACACCAGGTTGACCGGGGCCTCGAAGCCGGGGACCAGGCGGTGGTACGAGTTCACCGTCGGGTTGGTGAAGGCCAGCAGCGACGGGGCGTGCTTGAGGATGCCGCCGATGTAGAAGCGGGCGGTGTCCGACAGGCCCGCGTAACCGGCCTCGTCGTAGAACAGCGGGTCGCCGTTCGCCCAAAGCGACGAGTGGATGTGCATGCCCGAGCCGTTGTCACCGAAGATCGGCTTCGGCATGAAGGTCGCGGTCTTGCCGTTGCGCCAGGACACGTTCTTCACGATGTACTTGAAGAGCTGGAGGTCGTCGGCCGCGGCGAGCAGCGTGTTGAACTTGTAGTTGATCTCGGCCTGGCCGGCCGTGCCCACCTCGTGGTGCTGGCGCTCGACCTGGAGGCCGGACTTGGCCAGCTCCAGGGAGATCTCCGCACGCAGGTCGGCGAAGTGGTCGACCGGCGGGGTCGGGAAGTAGCCGCCCTTGTAGCGGACCTTGTAACCGCGGTTGTCCTCGATCGCACCGGTGTTCCAGGCGCCGGCCTCGGAGTCGATGTGGTAGAACGCCTCGTTCGCCTTGGTGTCGAAGCGGACGCTGTCGAACACGTAGAACTCGGCCTCGGGGCCGAAGAACGCGGTGTCGGCGATACCCGTCGACGCGAGGTACGCCTCGGCCTTCTTCGCCACGTTGCGCGGGTCACGGGAGTACTGCTCGCCCGTGATCGGGTCGTGGATGAAGAAGTTGATGTTGACCGTCTTGTCGCGGCGGAAGGAGTCGACGCGCGCGGTGGACAGGTCGGCGCGGAGCGCCATGTCGGACTCGTGGATGGCCTGGAAGCCGCGGATGGAGGAGCCGTCGAAGGCCAGTTCCTCGGTCGGGTCGAAGGCCTCTGCCGGAATCGTGAAGTGCTGCATCACACCCGGCAGGTCGCAGAAGCGGACGTCGACGAACTTGACGTCCTCGTCCTTGATGAACTTCTTGGCCTCGTCGGCGTTCTGGAACATCCAGCTCCTCCTACTCCCGCTCACTTCGGACCGGGGTGGTAGTTCGTTCGTGCGGCCAGTGCGGTGGCACACGCTGAGCCCGACCTTAAGGACGGGTGATTTCTCCAGCGTGACCCATTTGTTTCGCCCAAGTTAACCGGACGAGGTCCGGTGTACCCCGCCTGTCCGCATGGCAAAACGGTCGCAGTACCGTGGACGGGTGGACAACAGGCAAGCAATCGGATCGTGGCTGTCCGGACCCCGCGCGGCCGCGGAGGACGCCGGTGCCGACTTCGGATACCGCGGAGAGCAGCTGGGCCTGCCCGAGTCGGGACCCGGCTCCATCGCACGCCCCGGCAGGCGCCTGGGCGCCCTCGCCGTCGACTGGGGCCTGTGCACCTTGATCGCATACGGCCTGATCACCGACGGCTACGGCCAGGCGACGGGCAACTGGGCGCTGCTCGTCTTCTTCGTCGTGAGCGTGCTGACCGTGGGCACCCTCGGCTTCACACCCGGCAAGCGGCTGTTCGGCCTGCGGGTCCTCGCCCTGGAGACCGGCACGGTCAACCCGCTGCGCGCTCTCCTGCGCACGGCCTTGCTGTGCCTCGCGCTGCCGGCCCTGATCTGGGACCGCGACGGACGCGGACTGCACGACCGCCTGGCCCGCACGGTCGAGGTCAGGATCTGATCCGCCACTCCTTTCGTGCGACGGGCCCGGCTTCCGTACGGAGGCCGGGCCCGTGCATGAGGAAGGGGCGCCCCGGAACCGTCGGTGATTCCAGGACGCCCCATCCCAGTGGAGCTCAGGTGTCGCGCTAACGCATCTTCCCGCCGCGCGGCATCCGCATTCCCTTGGGCATCGGACCCTTGGGGAGCGGCATGTTGCTCATCAGGTCGCCGAGGGCGCGCAGCCGGTCGTTGGTCGCGGTGACCTGCGGGCCGGTCAGGACACGCGGCAGCTTCACCATCGTCGTGCGGAGCTTCTTCAGCTCGACCTGGCCCTCGCCCGTGCCGACGAGGATGTCGTGCACCGGCACGTCCGCGACGATGCGGGCCATCTTCTTCTTCTCGGCGGCCAGCAGGCTCTTCACCCGGTTCGGGTTGCCCTCGGCCACCAGCACGATGCCGGCCTTGCCGACGGCCCGGTGGACCACGTCCTGGCTGCGGTTCATCGCCACCGCCGGGGTCGTCGTCCAGCCGCGCCCGACGTTGTCGAGCACCGCCGCCGCCGCGCCCGGCTGGCCCTCCATCTGGCCGAAGGCCGCCCGCTCGGCCCGGCGCCCGAAGACGATCGCCGACGCGAGGAAGGCGAGCAGGAGGCCGAGAATGCCGAGATAGATCGGGTGACCGATCCAGAAGCCGATCGCGAGGAAGACACCAAGGGTGACGATTCCGACAGCCGCGAGTACAAGACCGATCTTTTTGTCGGCCTTGCGGGTCATCTTGTAAGTCAGAGCGATCTGCTTGAGTCGCCCGGGGTTCGCAGCGTCCGCTGCGGGTTCCTTCCTCGCCATGCCGTGAAGTCTACGTGTCGGGGGAAGCGGCGACGACGGCGGTGCCCGGTCGGCCTGCGTCACGGGGTCCGAAACGACCCGCGTGCGCGTGCGCGCCCTCGCGCACGGGCCGGGGGACGGCTCAGAGGTGGGTGACGAAGGACTGCTCCACGACACGCTGTGCCTCGACGCGGTCCTTGGCGCGACGGCGGTCCTCCAGGACGGACGTCCAGGCGTTGCGCCGGGCGGTGCGCTGGCCGCTGCTCAGCAGCAGGGACTCGACGGCACGGAGTGCATCGGTGAACGACGGGATCGCGGTGGCGCGTACGGGCGCGGCCTGCATGATGGGGGTCCCCCCTCGGGACGGCGGCTCTGGCTAAGGCTCTACGGGGTGTAAAACCAGGGTCACTGAATGGTGTTACCAGGGCGTGACCGACCGGTCAAACGCCGGTGAAGCCTTGATATGCAGGCCCGAAACCTTGACGCGGCCCCGATATGGCCCCCATCTGCGGGGACGCTCGGGACCGCGTCGTACAGGCCATTACTCGTGAGTAGCCACTTGTGCGCAGATTCACACGCTCAGCTGGCACTGCGTGCCATTCGGCGGGGTCGCCGATGGCGGCCGATACGGCTCAGACGGCCTGCGAGGCGACGTACGCGCCGCGCTTCTCGATGGCCATCTGGTAGAGGCGGCCGGCCCGGTACGAGGAGCGGACCAGGGGGCCCGACATGACCCCGGAGAAGCCGATCTGGTCGGCCTCCTCCTTCAGCTCCACGAACTCGTGCGGCTTCACCCAGCGCTCGACGGGGTGGTGGCGCACGGAGGGCCGCAGGTACTGCGTGATGGTGACCAGTTCGCAGCCCGCCTCGTGGAGCTGGCGCAGGGCCTCGCTGACCTCTTCGCGGGTCTCGCCCATGCCGAGGATCAGGTTCGACTTCGTGACCAGACCGTAGTCGCGGGCCTCCGTGATGACCTTCAGGGAGCGCTCGTACCGGAAGCCCGGGCGGATGCGCTTGAAGATGCGCGGGACCGTCTCCACGTTGTGCGCGAAGACCTCCGGGCGGGACGAGAAGACCTCGGCGAGCTGGGCCGGCTCGGCGTTGAAGTCCGGGGCCAGCAGCTCGACCTTGGTCCGGCCCTCGGCGCGGTCCGCGGTCTGCTGGTGGATCTGGCGGACCGTCTCCGCGTACAGCCAGGCGCCGCCGTCCGCCAGGTCGTCACGGGCCACGCCGGTGATGGTGGCGTAGTTGAGGTCCATCGTGACCACGGACTCGCCCACACGGCGGGGCTCGTCGCGGTCCAGCGCCTCGGGCTTGCCCGTGTCGATCTGGCAGAAGTCGCAACGCCTCGTGCACTGGTCGCCGCCGATGAGGAACGTGGCCTCGCGGTCCTCCCAGCACTCGTAGATGTTGGGACAGCCCGCCTCCTGGCAGACCGTGTGCAGGCCCTCGCTCTTCACGAGGTTCTGCATCTTCGTGTATTCGGGACCCATTTTCGCCCGGGTCTTGATCCACTCGGGCTTGCGCTCGATGGGGGTCTGAGCGTTCCGGACCTCCAGGCGCAGCATCTTGCGTCCGTCGGGTGCGACTGCGGACACATCGGCTCCCTGTAGCTTCGATTCTTCGGCGTACACCAGGGTACGCCCGTTCGGTGCGTGGCCTCCGAGGAGGGGAACCTTCGGGAACGGGGGTGCATTCCCTGAGTTCGGGGGGCGCTTCCCCCAGGCCCCGGGTCCTCAGGCGCCGGACGGGCTGATGTTCTTCGGCTGCCGGTCCGGTGGGGGCGGGCCCCACGGATTGCGCAGTTCCCCGCGCCCCTGGGTATCTCAGCCCGTCCGCTGCCTTCCAGCCCGTCCGGCGTTTGAGGACGAGGGGGGCGAGGGGGCACAGCCCCCATGTGTGGACGGGAACGGGTAGGGGCGGCGGGGGCGAGGAAACGCCTCTACACCCCCGCCCCCTCGACCGCCCGCGGCAAAAGCTCCGCGTTCCCCAGGACGTCCGCCAGGTGCCGCTCGGCCACGGGCAGCACATCCGAGATCGCGAGGTCCCGCCCGAGCTCGTGCGCCAGCGACGTAACCCCCGCATCCCGGATCCCACAAGGAATGATCTTGTCGAAGCTGGACACGTCGGGGTTCACGTTCAGCGCGAAGCCGTGCATGGTGACCCCCTTGGCCACCCGGATCCCCATCGCGCAGATCTTCCGGTCCTCCCGCCGCTGCCCGGCGTTGGAGGGCGCGTACTCGGGCCCGTTCAGCCGCGGATCGAACTCCTCGTCCGCCAGCCGGGGATCGAAGTCGAGCGAGAGCCCGCCGAGCGCCGGCCGCTGCTCCACCGGATCGCCCAGGACCCAGACACCGGCCCGCCCCTCCACCCGGCTGGTCTCGACGCCGAACTCCGCGCAGACCCGGATCATCGCGTCCTCAAGCCGCCGCAGGTGGGCGACGACGTCCACCGGACGCGGCAGCTTCTGGATCGGGTAGCCGACCAGCTGCCCCGGACCGTGCCAGGTGATCTTCCCGCCCCGGTCCACGTCGACGACGGGCGTGCCGTCGAGCGGCCGCTCGTTGTCCGCCGTACGCCGGCCCGCCGTGTAGACCGGCGGGTGCTCAAGGAGCAGACAGGTGTCGGGGATCTCGTCCTGGAACCGGGCCGTGTGGACACGGCGCTGCTCGTCCCAGGCTTCCTGGTACTCGACGGCGTCCGCACCGAAACCCATGCGGACGAACCGCAGCTCACTCACGGCAAGCGCCTCCCTTGCAAGAGTTCATGGGGCCGGTGGACGGTCCCGTAAGGCTCGTAAACGCCCCACGCCACTGTACGTCCGGTCGGCGCGCGTCAGCCCCGAGGGCAATCCTCACACGATCGGATGAATGAACGTCGAAATGTGCGATCGGTTGCTTACAGACCGCTACATTCGCGCCGTTCACGAGGCAAATAAGGGCTGCTCAAGGCATGGCGGCCGACCTCGCCCCGGGCCTGCCCGCGCAGGCCCCCAGCCCGGAAGGCAGGAGTTCGCACCGCAGATGACGGAACGACCCGCGCAGCGCACCCCCAACCGTCAGCTCGCCGCACTCATCGCAGAAGCGGGCTTCTCCAACGCGGGGCTCGCCCGTCGAGTGGACCAGCTCGGCCTCGAACACGGTCTCGATCTGAGATACGACAAGACATCAGTGACCCGCTGGCTGCGAGGGCAGCAGCCACGGGGCACCACACCGGCCCTGATCGCCGAGGTGTTCACCCGCCGCCTCGGCCGCCGGCTCAGCGCGCAGGACCTCGGACTCGACGCCTGCGCACCCGTCTACGCGGGTCTTGAGTTCGCCGCCACACCGGAGGAGGCCGTCGACATCGTCGGCGGGCTCTGGCGCAAGGACTCGGGAAGCCACGCCGAGCTGCGCAAGATCGCGTTCACTCCGGCGGGGCTCGTCGTGCCCAGCCGGGACTGGCTGATCGGCCGGGCCGACGACCGGGTGAGCCGCGGCGACCCCGGTGCCGCGCGCATCCCCGTACAGGGCGGCCGACCGGTTTCCGCCAAGCCCCTGGCCGTGCCGGAACAGGTCAGGCCGCCGTTCCGGCAGCGCGCGGGGACCGAGCGCGGGCCCGGACAGCGGGTGACCGCGGGAGACATCGCGGCCCTGCGCTCGGTCGGCGAGCTGTTCCGCTCGCTCGACAACGCGTACGGCGGAGGGCACGCCCGGCAGGCCCTCGTGCGCTACCTGGAACACGAACTGGAACCGATGCTGCGCGGCACGTACGGCGAGCAGACGGGGCGCCGGCTGTTCGCCGCGGCGTCCGATCTGACCCGGCTCGCGGGCTGGACCTCGTACGACATCGCCGCGCACGGCCTCGCACAGCGGTACTTCGTGCAGGCGCTGCGGCTGTCGCAGGCGGCGGCGGACCGGGCGTACGGGTCCTACGTGCTCGTCACCATGAGCCGGCAGGCCGTCTACCTCGGGCACGGACGCGAGGCCGTACAGCTGGCCCGGGTCGCACAGCAGGGCGTGGGGTCCTCCGCGCCGCCCGTCGTCCAGGCGCTGCTGTACGCGGTCGAGGCACGCGGACACGGAGTGCTCGGCGAGGTGCGGGCGGCCACGGCCTCGCTCGTACGGGCCGAGCGGGCGCTGGAGATCGCCCGGCCGGGGGACGAAGTCCCCTACTGGGCGCGGTTCTTCGACGAGGCGCAGCTCGCGGACGAGTTCGGGCACTGCCACCGGGATCTGCAGCAGTACCGGGCGGCGGCTCAGCATGCCGAGCGGTCGCTGCAGTTGCGCTCGCCCGGGTTCGCGCGCAGCCGGCTCTTCTGCCGGGTCGTGCTGGCTTCGGCGCGGCTCGGGCTGGGGGAGCTCGACCAGGCGTGCCAGCTGGGCGCGGAGGCTGCTGCGCAGGCGTCCGAGATGCGGTCGGTCCGGGCGCTGGAGTATGTACGGGACTTCGAGCGGCGGCTGGAGCCGTATCGTGACGCGGCGCCGGTGAGGGGGTATCGCGACAAGGTCGCGGCGCTCGGCTGAGCCCGGTCACTGGTCGCGGCTCGGCTGCGGCCCGGTGGGGGCCGTCCGCGCAGTTCCCCGCGCCCCTTCAGGTGCGGGGCACCGCGGGCCGTGACCCGCCTGCGGGCCGGTGGGGGCCGTTCGCGCAGTTCCTCGCGCCCCTTTGGGACGCCGGGGTGCGGCTCGCGCTTCGGCTGCGGACCGGTGGGGGCTGGTCGCGCCGTTCCCCGCGCCCCTGTCGGGGCGGGCGTTCGCGCCGTTCCCCGCGCCCCTGAAGGGGCCCCAGGACGGGGAGTGGAGGCCCCGCCCCGCGTCGGGACCTCCACTCCGGCTTGGCGGGGGTGTGTCTTTAGGGGCGCGAGGAACTGCGCGACAAGCCCCCACCGGCCCGCGGCCGACGTTCGACCGTCCCTGGAGGGGCTGCTTTCAGGGGCGCGGGGAACTGCGCGACAAGCCCCCACGGGCCTGGGGCCGACGTTCGACCGTCCCTGGAGGGGCTGCTTTCAGGGGCGCGGGGAACTGCGCGACAAGCCCCCACCGGTCCGCAGCCGAAGCGCGAGCCGCACCCCGGCGTCCCAAAGGGGCGCGAGGAACTGCGCGAACGGCCCCCACCGGCCCGCAGGCGGGTCACGGCCCGCGGTGCCCCGCACCTGAAGGGGCGCGGGGAACTGCGCGGACGGCCCCCACCGGGCCGCAGCCGAGCCGCGACCAGTGACCGGGCTCAGCCGAGCGCCGCGACCTTGTCGCGATACCCCCTCACCGGCGCCGCGTCACGATACGGCTCCAGCCGCCGCTCGAAGTCCCGTACATACTCCAGCGCCCGGACCGACCGCATCTCGGACGCCTGCGCAGCAGCCTCCGCGCCCAGCTGGCACGCCTGGTCGAGCTCCCCCAGCCCGAGCCGCGCCGAAGCCAGCACGACCCGGCAGAAGAGCCGGCTGCGCGCGAACCCGGGCGAGCGCAACTGCAGCGACCGCTCGGCATGCTGAGCCGCCGCCCGGTACTGCTGCAGATCCCGGTGGCAGTGCCCGAACTCGTCCGCGAGCTGCGCCTCGTCGAAGAACCGCGCCCAGTAGGGGACTTCGTCCCCCGGCCGGGCGATCTCCAGCGCCCGCTCGGCCCGTACGAGCGAGGCCGTGGCCGCCCGCACCTCGCCGAGCACTCCGTGTCCGCGTGCCTCGACCGCGTACAGCAGCGCCTGGACGACGGGCGGCGCGGAGGACCCCACGCCCTGCTGTGCGACCCGGGCCAGCTGTACGGCCTCGCGTCCGTGCCCGAGGTAGACGGCCTGCCGGCTCATGGTGACGAGCACGTAGGACCCGTACGCCCGGTCCGCCGCCGCCTGCGACAGCCGCAGCGCCTGCACGAAGTACCGCTGTGCGAGGCCGTGCGCGGCGATGTCGTACGAGGTCCAGCCCGCGAGCCGGGTCAGATCGGACGCCGCGGCGAACAGCCGGCGCCCCGTCTGCTCGCCGTACGTGCCGCGCAGCATCGGTTCCAGTTCGTGTTCCAGGTAGCGCACGAGGGCCTGCCGGGCGTGCCCTCCGCCGTACGCGTTGTCGAGCGAGCGGAACAGCTCGCCGACCGAGCGCAGGGCCGCGATGTCTCCCGCGGTCACCCGCTGTCCGGGCCCGCGCTCGGTCCCCGCGCGCTGCCGGAACGGCGGCCTGACCTGTTCCGGCACGGCCAGGGGCTTGGCGGAAACCGGTCGGCCGCCCTGTACGGGGATGCGCGCGGCACCGGGGTCGCCGCGGCTCACCCGGTCGTCGGCCCGGCCGATCAGCCAGTCCCGGCTGGGCACGACGAGCCCCGCCGGAGTGAACGCGATCTTGCGCAGCTCGGCGTGGCTTCCCGAGTCCTTGCGCCAGAGCCCGCCGACGATGTCGACGGCCTCCTCCGGTGTGGCGGCGAACTCAAGACCCGCGTAGACGGGTGCGCAGGCGTCGAGTCCGAGGTCCTGCGCGCTGAGCCGGCGGCCGAGGCGGCGGGTGAACACCTCGGCGATCAGGGCCGGTGTGGTGCCCCGTGGCTGCTGCCCTCGCAGCCAGCGGGTCACTGATGTCTTGTCGTATCTCAGATCGAGACCGTGTTCGAGGCCGAGCTGGTCCACTCGACGGGCGAGCCCCGCGTTGGAGAAGCCCGCTTCTGCGATGAGTGCGGCGAGCTGACGGTTGGGGGTGCGCTGCGCGGGTCGTTCCGTCATCTGCGGTGCGAACTCCTGCCTTCCGGGCTGGGGGCCTGCGCGGGCAGGCCCGGGGCGAGGTCGGCCGCCATGCCTTGAGCAGCCCTTATTTGCCTCGTGAACGGCGCGAATGTAGCGGTCTGTAAGCAACCGATCGCACATTTCGACGTTCATTCATCCGATCGTGTGAGGATTGCCCTCGGGGCTGACGCGCGCCGACCGGACGTACAGTGGCGTGGGGCGTTTACGAGCCTTACGGGACCGTCCACCGGCCCCATGAACTCTTGCAAGGGAGGCGCTTGCCGTGAGTGAGCTGCGGTTCGTCCGCATGGGTTTCGGTGCGGACGCCGTCGAGTACCAGGAAGCCTGGGACGAGCAGCGCCGTGTCCACACGGCCCGGTTCCAGGACGAGATCCCCGACACCTGTCTGCTCCTTGAGCACCCGCCGGTCTACACGGCGGGCCGGCGTACGGCGGACAACGAGCGGCCGCTCGACGGCACGCCCGTCGTCGACGTGGACCGGGGCGGGAAGATCACCTGGCACGGTCCGGGGCAGCTGGTCGGCTACCCGATCCAGAAGCTGCCGCGTCCGGTGGACGTCGTCGCCCACCTGCGGCGGCTTGAGGACGCGATGATCCGGGTCTGCGCGGAGTTCGGCGTCGAGACCAGCCGGGTGGAGGGGCGGGCCGGTGTCTGGGTCCTGGGCGATCCGGTGGAGCAGCGGCCGGCGCTCGGCGGGCTCTCGCTCGACTTCGATCCCCGGCTGGCGGACGAGGAGTTCGATCCGCGGCTGAACGGGCCCGAGTACGCGCCCTCCAACGCCGGGCAGCGGCGGGAGGACCGGAAGATCTGCGCGATGGGGATCCGGGTGGCCAAGGGGGTCACCATGCACGGCTTCGCGCTGAACGTGAACCCCGACGTGTCCAGCTTCGACAAGATCATTCCTTGTGGGATCCGGGATGCGGGGGTTACGTCGCTGGCGCACGAGCTCGGGCGGGACCTCGCGATCTCGGATGTGCTGCCCGTGGCCGAGCGGCACCTGGCGGACGTCCTGGGGAACGCGGAGCTTTTGCCGCGGGCGGTCGAGGGGGCGGGGGTGTAGAGGCGTTTCCTCGCCCCCGCCGCCCCTACCCGTTCCCGTCCACACATGGGGGCTGTGCCCCCTCGCCCCCCTCGTCCTCAAACGCCGGACGGGCTGGAAGGCAGCGGACGGGCTGAGATACCCAGGGGCGCGGGGAACTGCGCAATCCGTGGGGCCCGCCCCCACCGGACCGGCAGCCGAAGAACATCAGCCCGTCCGGCGCCTGAGGACCCGGGGCCTGGGGGAAGCGCCCCCCGAACTCAGGGAATGCACCCCCGTTCCCGAAGGTTCCCCTCCTCGGAGGCCACGCACCGAACGGGCGTACCCTGGTGTACGCCGAAGAATCGAAGCTACAGGGAGCCGATGTGTCCGCAGTCGCACCCGACGGACGCAAGATGCTGCGCCTGGAGGTCCGGAACGCTCAGACCCCCATCGAGCGCAAGCCCGAGTGGATCAAGACCCGGGCGAAAATGGGTCCCGAATACACGAAGATGCAGAACCTCGTGAAGAGCGAGGGCCTGCACACGGTCTGCCAGGAGGCGGGCTGTCCCAACATCTACGAGTGCTGGGAGGACCGCGAGGCCACGTTCCTCATCGGCGGCGACCAGTGCACGAGGCGTTGCGACTTCTGCCAGATCGACACGGGCAAGCCCGAGGCGCTGGACCGCGACGAGCCCCGCCGTGTGGGCGAGTCCGTGGTCACGATGGACCTCAACTACGCCACCATCACCGGCGTGGCCCGTGACGACCTGGCGGACGGCGGCGCCTGGCTGTACGCGGAGACGGTCCGCCAGATCCACCAGCAGACCGCGGACCGCGCCGAGGGCCGGACCAAGGTCGAGCTGCTGGCCCCGGACTTCAACGCCGAGCCGGCCCAGCTCGCCGAGGTCTTCTCGTCCCGCCCGGAGGTCTTCGCGCACAACGTGGAGACGGTCCCGCGCATCTTCAAGCGCATCCGCCCGGGCTTCCGGTACGAGCGCTCCCTGAAGGTCATCACGGAGGCCCGCGACTACGGTCTGGTCACGAAGTCGAACCTGATCCTCGGCATGGGCGAGACCCGCGAAGAGGTCAGCGAGGCCCTGCGCCAGCTCCACGAGGCGGGCTGCGAACTGGTCACCATCACGCAGTACCTGCGGCCCTCCGTGCGCCACCACCCCGTCGAGCGCTGGGTGAAGCCGCACGAGTTCGTGGAGCTGAAGGAGGAGGCCGACCAGATCGGCTTCTCCGGGGTCATGTCGGGCCCCCTGGTCCGCTCCTCGTACCGGGCCGGCCGCCTCTACCAGATGGCCATCGAGAAGCGCGGCGCGTACGTCGCCTCGCAGGCCGTCTGAGCCGTATCGGCCGCCATCGGCGACCCCGCCGAATGGCACGCAGTGCCAGCTGAGCGTGTGAATCTGCGCACAAGTGGCTACTCACGAGTAATGGCCTGTACGACGCGGTCCCGAGCGTCCCCGCAGATGGGGGCCATATCGGGGCCGCGTCAAGGTTTCGGGCCTGCATATCAAGGCTTCACCGGCGTTTGACCGGTCGGTCACGCCCTGGTAACACCATTCAGTGACCCTGGTTTTACACCCCGTAGAGCCTTAGCCAGAGCCGCCGTCCCGAGGGGGGACCCCCATCATGCAGGCCGCGCCCGTACGCGCCACCGCGATCCCGTCGTTCACCGATGCACTCCGTGCCGTCGAGTCCCTGCTGCTGAGCAGCGGCCAGCGCACCGCCCGGCGCAACGCCTGGACGTCCGTCCTGGAGGACCGCCGTCGCGCCAAGGACCGCGTCGAGGCACAGCGTGTCGTGGAGCAGTCCTTCGTCACCCACCTCTGAGCCGTCCCCCGGCCCGTGCGCGAGGGCGCGCACGCGCACGCGGGTCGTTTCGGACCCCGTGACGCAGGCCGACCGGGCACCGCCGTCGTCGCCGCTTCCCCCGACACGTAGACTTCACGGCATGGCGAGGAAGGAACCCGCAGCGGACGCTGCGAACCCCGGGCGACTCAAGCAGATCGCTCTGACTTACAAGATGACCCGCAAGGCCGACAAAAAGATCGGTCTTGTACTCGCGGCTGTCGGAATCGTCACCCTTGGTGTCTTCCTCGCGATCGGCTTCTGGATCGGTCACCCGATCTATCTCGGCATTCTCGGCCTCCTGCTCGCCTTCCTCGCGTCGGCGATCGTCTTCGGGCGCCGGGCCGAGCGGGCGGCCTTCGGCCAGATGGAGGGCCAGCCGGGCGCGGCGGCGGCGGTGCTCGACAACGTCGGGCGCGGCTGGACGACGACCCCGGCGGTGGCGATGAACCGCAGCCAGGACGTGGTCCACCGGGCCGTCGGCAAGGCCGGCATCGTGCTGGTGGCCGAGGGCAACCCGAACCGGGTGAAGAGCCTGCTGGCCGCCGAGAAGAAGAAGATGGCCCGCATCGTCGCGGACGTGCCGGTGCACGACATCCTCGTCGGCACGGGCGAGGGCCAGGTCGAGCTGAAGAAGCTCCGCACGACGATGGTGAAGCTGCCGCGTGTCCTGACCGGCCCGCAGGTCACCGCGACCAACGACCGGCTGCGCGCCCTCGGCGACCTGATGAGCAACATGCCGCTCCCCAAGGGTCCGATGCCCAAGGGAATGCGGATGCCGCGCGGCGGGAAGATGCGTTAGCGCGACACCTGAGCTCCACTGGGATGGGGCGTCCTGGAATCACCGACGGTTCCGGGGCGCCCCTTCCTCATGCACGGGCCCGGCCTCCGTACGGAAGCCGGGCCCGTCGCACGAAAGGAGTGGCGGATCAGATCCTGACCTCGACCGTGCGGGCCAGGCGGTCGTGCAGTCCGCGTCCGTCGCGGTCCCAGATCAGGGCCGGCAGCGCGAGGCACAGCAAGGCCGTGCGCAGGAGAGCGCGCAGCGGGTTGACCGTGCCGGTCTCCAGGGCGAGGACCCGCAGGCCGAACAGCCGCTTGCCGGGTGTGAAGCCGAGGGTGCCCACGGTCAGCACGCTCACGACGAAGAAGACGAGCAGCGCCCAGTTGCCCGTCGCCTGGCCGTAGCCGTCGGTGATCAGGCCGTATGCGATCAAGGTGCACAGGCCCCAGTCGACGGCGAGGGCGCCCAGGCGCCTGCCGGGGCGTGCGATGGAGCCGGGTCCCGACTCGGGCAGGCCCAGCTGCTCTCCGCGGTATCCGAAGTCGGCACCGGCGTCCTCCGCGGCCGCGCGGGGTCCGGACAGCCACGATCCGATTGCTTGCCTGTTGTCCACCCGTCCACGGTACTGCGACCGTTTTGCCATGCGGACAGGCGGGGTACACCGGACCTCGTCCGGTTAACTTGGGCGAAACAAATGGGTCACGCTGGAGAAATCACCCGTCCTTAAGGTCGGGCTCAGCGTGTGCCACCGCACTGGCCGCACGAACGAACTACCACCCCGGTCCGAAGTGAGCGGGAGTAGGAGGAGCTGGATGTTCCAGAACGCCGACGAGGCCAAGAAGTTCATCAAGGACGAGGACGTCAAGTTCGTCGACGTCCGCTTCTGCGACCTGCCGGGTGTGATGCAGCACTTCACGATTCCGGCAGAGGCCTTCGACCCGACCGAGGAACTGGCCTTCGACGGCTCCTCCATCCGCGGCTTCCAGGCCATCCACGAGTCCGACATGGCGCTCCGCGCCGACCTGTCCACCGCGCGCGTCGACTCCTTCCGCCGCGACAAGACGGTCAACATCAACTTCTTCATCCACGACCCGATCACGGGCGAGCAGTACTCCCGTGACCCGCGCAACGTGGCGAAGAAGGCCGAGGCGTACCTCGCGTCGACGGGTATCGCCGACACCGCGTTCTTCGGCCCCGAGGCCGAGTTCTACGTGTTCGACAGCGTCCGCTTCGACACCAAGGCGAACGAGGCGTTCTACCACATCGACTCCGAGGCCGGCGCCTGGAACACCGGTGCGATCGAGGACAACCGCGGTTACAAGGTCCGCTACAAGGGCGGCTACTTCCCGACCCCGCCGGTCGACCACTTCGCCGACCTGCGTGCGGAGATCTCCCTGGAGCTGGCCAAGTCCGGCCTCCAGGTCGAGCGCCAGCACCACGAGGTGGGCACGGCCGGCCAGGCCGAGATCAACTACAAGTTCAACACGCTGCTCGCCGCGGCCGACGACCTCCAGCTCTTCAAGTACATCGTGAAGAACGTGTCCTGGCGCAACGGCAAGACCGCGACCTTCATGCCGAAGCCGATCTTCGGTGACAACGGCTCGGGCATGCACATCCACTCGTCGCTTTGGGCGAACGGCGACCCGCTGTTCTACGACGAGGCCGGTTACGCGGGCCTGTCGGACACCGCCCGCTTCTACATCGGCGGCATCCTCAAGCACGCCCCGTCGCTGCTGGCCTTCACCAACCCGACGGTGAACTCGTACCACCGCCTGGTCCCCGGCTTCGAGGCCCCGGTCAACCTGGTGTACTCGCAGCGCAACCGCTCCGCGGCCATGCGTATCCCGATCACCGGCTCGAACCCGAAGGCCAAGCGCGTCGAGTTCCGCGCGCCCGACTCCTCCGGCAACCCGTACCTCGCCTTCTCGGCGCTGCTGCTCGCGGGCCTCGACGGCATCAAGAACAAGATCGAGCCGGCCGAGCCGATCGACAAGGACCTCTACGAGCTGGCGCCCGAGGAGCACGCGGGCGTCGCGCAGGTCCCGACCTCGCTCCCGGCCGTCCTCGACCGCCTTGAGGCCGACCACGAGTTCCTGCTGGCGGGCGACGTCTTCACGTCGGACCTCATCGAGACGTGGATCGACTACAAGCGCACGAACGAGATCGCCCCGCTGCAGCTGCGCCCGCACCCGCACGAGTTCGAGCTGTACTACGACGTGTGATATCGCCCCAGGTCAGAGCGGGTAACCGCTCCCCTGGGCCGCTTCTGGGCCGTCAGCCGGTGCCGCTCGGCGCCGTCGGGTCGCAGAGCCTCGCGGTCTGCCGCACGGTGTGACCGGAGCCCCGCCATCGCCCCTCGGGCAGTGGTGGGGTTTCGTCATTTCTTGACGTTCCAGGGGCGTTCGCGGCGGTAGCGGCGTTCCCACTTGGCCATCCGGTCGCGGCGCTGGCGGTAGGCGTGGTAGTCGCTGTCCATCCGCGTCGTGGAGCTCGAACCGCCGCCGCCACCACCGCCCGACGACGATCCGGAGGCTCCCTGGCCCACCCGGAAGAAGCGGACGTAGAGGTAGATCAGGGCGGCTGCGGCGAGCCACCAGGCGGGACTGTTGAATCCCAGGACTACCAGAACGAGGATCGCCAGAACGATCAAGGTACCCATGGCGGGTCTCCTTGTGCGTGAGTGGTGGTGACCTTGAGCTGTCCGACGCGGTGCCGGGCTGTGCGCCGGGCCGTCGGTGACGTCGAGAGTAGTCCTCAGGATGCCGGTCGATCCCTGTCCGACGGAAACGAATAACGGCAGGGTCCGCTTACGAGCAGTCACAAAATGGCCCGGGGTCAAGCGAAATCGTCACAGAGGGGAGCAATGAGGGTGCTCCGGAGTGAGTAAATCTGCGTCCGGGGCCACCGCCCCTCCCCCGCCCCGTCCCCTCCCTCGCCCCGTCCCCGCCACCGTCCCGGCTCCCGGCCGGGGGCGGATCTGGAGGGCATCGGAGAGAATCCGAGGACGGGGCCGGGCAGGACGGGACAGGACAGAGCCGGGCCGGACAGGGGGAACGGGATGAGCGGGCAGCGGCGGCACATCGGGGTGGCGGAGCGGCGCGCTCGGCTGGCCGTCGGGCAGCGGCTGGCCGGGACGGCCCGGGCCGGCACTCCCGAGGAGGTCGCGGCCTCTCTGGTGGCCCTGCACGGGACGGACCCCGTCAGCGTCTACCTCGCCGTGGGGGCGCGGCTCTCGGACGCGGCGCGGGTCGTGCCGGAGATGGAGCGGGCCCTGTACGAGGACCGGACGCTGATCCGGATGCACGGCATGCGGCACACCGTGTTCGTGTTCCCCACCGGGCTCGTCCCGGTCGTGCACGCGTCCACCGGGCTCGCCGTGGCCGCCCGGGCGAGGGCCTCCCTGGTCAAGGACATGGCCCGGGTCGGCGCGCCCGATGCGAAGTGGCTCGCGGAGGTGGAGACGTCCACGCTGGCCGCGCTGGCCCGGCGAGGCGAGGCGACGGCCGCCGAACTGGCGCGCGAGGAGCCGCGGTTGAGGGAGCAGTTCGCGTACGCGCCGGGCACGGGCTACGAGGGAGTGCACACCGTTTCGTCGCGGCTGCTGCGTGTCCTGGGGGTCGAGGGCAGGGTCGTACGGGGGCGGCCTCTCGGGTCGTGGACGTCGACGCAGTTCCGGTGGGCCGCGGCTCCCCCGTGCGCCGAACTGCCCGTCGCCGAGGCCCAGGCGGAGCTGATCCGGCGCTGGCTCGCAGCGTGCGGGCCGGCTACGGAGGCCGACCTGAAGTGGTGGACCGGGTGGAAGGTCGGCGACGTACGGCGGGCGCTGGGCGCGGTGGGGGCGGTGACCGTCTCGGTGGACGAGGGCGTGGCGTACGTGCTCGCCGACGCCGTGGAGCCGGCCGGGGCCGTCGAACCGTGGGCCGCGCTGCTGCCCGGCCTGGACCCGACGGCCATGGGATGGCGGGAGCGGGACTGGTACTGCCCGCCCGGGCTGCGGCCCGCGCTCTTCGACCGCAGCGGGAACATCGGGCCGACCGTGTGGTGGGACGGGCGGATCGTGGGCGGCTGGGCCCAGCGCCCCGACGGCGAGATCGCCTGGCGGCTGCTGGACGACGGGGGCGCGGGCACCGAGGGCGTCGGCGCCGAGGCCCTGGACGCGATCGGGGCCGAGGCCGAGCGGCTGCGGTCGTGGATGGGGCCCACCCGGGTCACCCCTCGCTTCCGGACCCCGCTGGAGCGGGAGTTGGCGTCCGGCTGAGGCCGGGACACCACGCCGACGCGCCGCCCGGGACGCGGGCGGCGCTACGGACATGGATGGCGCTACGGGCGTGAGCGGCGCTACGGACGCGGGCTCAGCGCGCGTACCTCATCAGGGCCCGGACCATGTGGCAGGTCGTGTCCGACGGGGGGTGTACGCCTATGAGTGCGGCCGTGCTGCGGATCGTGTCGTTGTGGGCTTGCCTGGGTACGTAGACGCCGGAGTCGAGAAGGGCGATGGCCAGCCGCATCGCCTTGAGGCGGCGGTTGTGCGTGATGTACCACTCGCGCGGGCGCCCCGGTGGCAGCGCGCGCTTCTCGACGGGCTGGTAGGGCAGGTCCAGCTGGACCGCCCTCCTGGCGGTGGACTGGGTGGGCAGCGGACTCAGTGCGGCAGCGGGCACAGGCATCCTCCTGTCGCGGTCAGGGCACCGGCCGGCGTCTCCGGCGGCACCCTCGAACACTGCTTCTATTCTACTGCCGCCCACTGACAATCGCCCCTGGCCAGAGGTGTTTTGGGGGTGCCGTGACCAGTGAGTGCCACGGTGTTCTCGCGCACCTGGCGGCATGGAGATCTGGATCGATCCGGCCGGCGGACGAGGCGGTGCGGGACGCCCCGAGCCGACGACAGCGACCCTGCCAACACCCATGTGATCCACGTTACTTGAGCAACTCCGGTCAACCACTGAGCAAGTTCGTTCGGTATCTCGTACATAACGGCGAACGGCCGCCGCCAGGGGCGGCCGGGGACAGGAGCCGTTGATGTCGCGCAGAAGAACGCTCGGGACGAAGAAGAAGATCGCCCTGCTGGTGAGCGCCGCCGCGGTGGCCGGTGGCGGGGCCTTCGCCCTGGCCACCACGTCGAACGCGACACCGGCCACGAACTCCGCCAAGTCCACCGCGCAGTCCTCCGTGGTCTGCAGCGGACTGGCCACCGCCCTCGGCAACAACGAGAAGTTCATCGAGGGACAGCGCACCGCCCCGGACGCCCAGTCCGAGGCGCGGATCGCCAACCGTGAAGCGGTCATCGCCCAGATCAAGGTGCAGCAGGAGGCCTCCGGCTGCACGGTCGGCGAGTCCGACGCCACCGTGGGCGAAGGAGCCGGTACCGGGGACGGCACGGGTGCGGGCACCGAGGCGCCGCCCGCCGCGTCCGCTCCCGCCGAGCAGCCGTCGCAGGCCCCGTCCGCCCCGGCCGCCGGTGGCGGCGCCGCGGCCGGCGAGCAGGTCTGCAACGGGTCCACGGTCACCCTCTCCGGAGAGGCGGGCGCGCCCGCCGCGTCCAGCAACCAGTTCCCCGCCGGTACGAAGCTCAAGGTCACGAACCTGGACAACAACAAGTCCACGACCGTGGAGGTCACCTCGGTCTCCGGCAGCTGCGTGCTCCTGAACAACGAGGCGTTCGAGCAGGTCCGCGAGCCCGGGAAGTTCCTGATCCGCAAGGCCGTCATCGAGAAGGTGGGCTGAGGGTCCCCCGTCGGACCGCTTCGTCCCGCCCGTGTGTTTCGTGTCGGGCTGTTTCGTGTCGGGTGGCGGCCCGGGCCGCCACCTGTCCGAAACCCATCGCATACGAGTAAGGGACGCTCTCCATGGGTGACCCCCACCACATGGGCACCAGGTAACACGGGGTTCACATCCGGGCAATGATCGGGAAACTGCCTGTTGACAGGCTTCGGGCATCCTCCGCGGCGCCCCAGTGCCGCAGCGCCGCAGCTACCGCACTGCGCTTAGAGACCCACCCCGAAGGATGTGGCCCGTGACCTTCAAGGCTGAGTACATCTGGATCGACGGCACCGAGCCGACGGCCAAGCTCCGTTCGAAGACGAAGATACTGGGCGACGACGCGAAGGGTGCGGAGCTGCCGATCTGGGGCTTCGACGGCTCGTCCACGAACCAGGCCGAGGGTCACGCCTCCGACCGTGTGCTCAAGCCCGTCGCGTCCTTCCCGGACCCGATCCGCGGCGGTGACGACATCCTCGTCATGTGCGAGGTCCTCAACATCGACATGACGCCGCACGAGTCCAACACGCGTGCCGCGCTCAGCGAGGTCGCCGAGAAGTTCGCCGCGCAGGAGTCGATCTTCGGCATCGAGCAGGAGTACACCTTCTTCGACGGCGAACGCCCGCTCGGCTTCCCCGTGGGCGGCTTCCCGGCCCCGCAGGGCGGCTACTACTGCGGTGTCGGCGCGGACGAGATCTTCGGCCGCAAGATCGTCGAGGCGCACCTGGACAACTGCCTCAAGGCCGGTCTGGCCATCTCCGGCATCAACGCCGAGGTCATGCCCGGGCAGTGGGAGTTCCAGGTCGGGCCGGTCTCGCCGCTGGAGGTCTCCGACCACCTGTGGGTGGCCCGCTGGCTGCTGTACCGCACCGCCGAGGACTTCAACGTCTCCGCGACGCTGGACCCGAAGCCGGTGAAGGGTGACTGGAACGGCGCCGGTGCGCACACCAACTTCTCCACGAAGGCGATGCGCGAGGGGTACGACGCGATCATCACCGCGTGCGAGTCGCTGGGCGAGGGCTCGAAGCCGCTCGACCACGTCAAGAACTACGGCGCGGGGATCGACGACCGGCTGACCGGGCTGCACGAGACGGCTCCGTGGAACGAGTACTCGTACGGGGTGTCCAACCGTGGGGCCTCGGTGCGTATCCCCTGGCAGGTCGAGAAGGACGGCAAGGGGTACATCGAGGACCGGCGTCCGAACGCGAATGTCGACCCGTATGTGGTGACTCGGCTGATCGTCGACACGTGCTGCTCCGCGCTGGAGAAGGCCGGGCAGGTCTGAACCGGCTGTTCTGCTTGAACTTGTAAGGGGCGCTCACCTGCGTGGTGGGCGCCCCTTCGCGTCCGCTCGGGGAGGGGAGGGGGACGGGGGTTGTCGGCACGTGCGGGCCGGTGGGGGCTGGTCGCGCAGTTCCCCGCGCCCCTCACGGGGCGCCCCAGTGCGGACTCCGGGCCGTGCCGGGTGTCCGGACAGTGAGAGGAGGCTGATGTTGCGGGGCTGTGTCTGCTTCAATGGGGGCATGGCCAGCTTCCAGGAGTGCATCGCTACGGGTCGGCACGACCTTGAGCCCTTCTGGCCTTCCCGTCAGCACCACGACTTCGACCGGGTGTGTTGTCGCGCGACGAACGCGCGGGCCCTCTAAAGCCGTACACCGGTCTTCGGCCAGCGCGCACGACGTACGTCCTCGACGACCTCTCGCGCGAAAAGAGCTGACCTCTCATGGCGAACACCCGTTCCTTCTCCTCCGTGGCCACCGCCACCTCCCCGGCCCCGTCCACCGGCTCCGCACGTCATCGGCTGCGGGCCGTCGACCGGGACGAGGTGGTGGACGTCACCGACTTCCTGCCGCCGGGCGCCACCTGGCTGCCCGCTCCCCCGCACACCCTGCCCACGCTGCCGGGCCACCCGCCGATGATCGGGTACCTGGTCCTCGTCCCCGCCGACCAGCCCTCCCTCCTGCCGGTCCCCGTGCCGGAGGCGGAGGCTGAGGCGGAAACGGAGACGGAGGCCGGTCACGACCTGCCCGTGCGGGTCGACACCGTCCAGCGCACCGCCGAGGTCGACGGGCGCCCGCTCGACCTCACGTACCTGGAGTTCGAGCTGCTCGCGCACCTGGTGGCGCATCCGCACCGGGTGCACACCCGCGACCAGCTGGTCACCACGGTGTGGGGCTACGGACACGTGGGCGACGGCCGGACCGTCGACGTCCACATCGCCCGGCTGCGCCGCAAGCTCGGTGTGGAGCACCGCGACACCATCAGGACCGTGCGGCGCGTCGGCTACAAGTACGCGCCGGTCACAGGCGGTTGATGCATCCGGCGGCGGGACGGTCCGCCTCCGGGCGGATCGCCTGTGGGCAGAATTCCGTTCCGCCGCACGGCTGAGCGGGGCAGAGTCCCCTCCATGAGACTTCTGATGCTGGGCGGTACGGAGTTCGTGGGGCGGGCCGTCGTGGAGGCGGCGCTGAAGCGCGGCTGGGACGTGACGGTCTTCCACCGCGGCCGGCACGAACCGCCCGCGGGCGTACGTTCCCTGCACGGCGACCGCACCGCGCCCGACGGACTCGCGGCCCTCGCCGAGGACGGCGAGGGCCACGGCGGCGGCTCGTGGGATCTCGTGGTCGACACCTGGTCGGGCGCTCCCCGTGTGGTGCGGGACTCCGCGCAGCTGTTGAAGGGCCGCGTCCGGCGGTACGTCTACGTGTCGACTTGCTCCGTGTACGCGTGGCCGCAGCCGCCCGGTTACGACGAGAGCGCCCCGCTGATCGAGGGCGCCTCCCCCGACGCCGGGCGGACCGACTACGCGCGGGACAAGCGCGGGGGCGAGCTGGCCGTGCTCGACGCCTTCGGCGAGGAGCGGGCGCTGCTGGTACGGGCCGGTCTGATCCTCGGCCCGTACGAGAACATCGGCCGGCTGCCGTGGTGGCTCACCCGCGCGGCGCGCGGCGGCCCCGTGCTCGCGCCCGGCCCCCGTGACCTGCCGCTCCAGTACATCGATGTGCGCGACCTCGCCGAGTGGATGCTGGGGGCCGTGGAGGGCGGGGCCGGCGGGGCGTACAACCTCGTCAGTCCTTCGGGGCACGCGACCATGCGGACGCTGCTCGACACGTGTGCGCGGGTCACCGGCGGCCGGGCCGAACTGCGGTGGACCGAGCCCGAGGTGATCCTGGCGGCCGGTGTCGAGCCCTGGACGCAACTGCCGGTGTGGGTGCCGCCGGACTCCGAGCTGCACGCCATGCTGCACCGCCTCGACGTGTCGAAGGCGGTACGGGACGGGCTCCGCTGCCGTCCCGTCTCCGAGACGGTCGCCGACACCTGGAGCTGGCTCCAGGACATCGGCGGGGTCCCGCCGCAGCGCCCCGACCGTCCCGCGGTCGGGCTCGATCCCGCCGTGGAGGAGAAGCTCCTGCGCGGCTGAGGTCCCCCGGAGGCGGCGGGGGGTGGTGCTGGCACCACCCCCCTTCCGGTGGTTCGGCCCCCTGACCACCGTCGCGGGGTGGGCGAGACTGAGGGCATGGACACCAACGGGGACAGCGGGGACAACAGCGCGGTCGGCCGGTTGCGTACCGCCGCGATCGCCGGAGTGCGGGCTCTGCTGCTGGCCGTCGTGGCTCTCGCCGGGTCGATCGTCCTCTTCGTGCTCTTTGTCGTGTCGATCGTGCTCGTGCCACTGGGCATCGGCATCGTCACGACACCCTGGGTACTGGCCGCCGTACGCGGCTTCGCGGACTGGCGGCGGCTGCTGGCGGTCCGGTGGAGCGGGGTGCGGATCCCGCCCGCGTACCGGCCGCTCCCGAAGGACGCCGGTCCATGGGGGCGGTGTTTCGGTCTGCTCGGCGATCCGGCCGTCCGGCGGGACCTCCTGTGGCTCCCGGTGGACATGACGGCGGGGCTGGTCACCGCGCTGCTGCCCGCCCTGCTGATCCTCTACCCCTTCGAGGGGTTCGCGCTGGCCGCCGGGCTGTGGCGGGTCTTCACCGACGGCACGTACGTCGGCTGGTGGTACGGGTTCGTGCCGGTCGGCGGGCAGCTCAGCGCCCTCGCCGCGGGAGCCCTGGGCGCCGCCCTGCTCGTCGTCGGCGTGTACACCACTCCCTTCCTGCTGCGCGTCCACTTCCTGCTGACCCGGTCCGTCCTGGCGTCCGGGCAGGGCGAACTCGCCCAGCGGGTCCGCGTACTGACCGAGACGCGGCGGGACGCCGTCGACACCTCCGCGGCCGAACTGCGGCGCATCGAGCGGGACCTGCACGACGGGGCGCAGGCCAGGCTGGTCGCGATGGGCATGGACCTCGGCACGATCGAGGCCCTGATCGACAAGGACCCGGCGAAGGCCAGGCAGCTGGTCGCGCAGGCCCGCCGGTCCTCCGCGGAGGCCCTCACCGAACTCCGGGACCTCGTACGGGGCATCCATCCCCCCGTGCTCGCCGAGCGCGGACTCGGGGACGCCGTACGGGCGTTGGCACTGCGGCTGCCCATCGCCACGGAGGTCGACGTGGACCTGCCCGGCCGGCTCGGGGAACCGGTCGAGGCGGCGGCGTACTTCGCCGTCAGCGAGGTCCTCACCAACGCGGTCAAGCACTCGGGCGCCGGGCGGATCTGGGTCGACCTGCACCACACCCCGGAGCACGGCGGCATGCTGCGGATCGCCGTCACCGACGACGGCGGGGGCGGCGCCGCGATCGGCTCGGGGTCGGGACTCTCCGGAGTCGAGCGGCGACTCGGTACATTCGACGGCGTCCTGGCCGTCAGCAGTCCCGCGGGCGGTCCCACCATGGTGACCATGGAGATCCCTTGCGAGTCGTCCTAGCCGAAGACCTGTTCCTGCTGCGCGACGGTCTGGTCCGGATGCTGGAGGCGTTCGACTTCGAGATCGCCGCCGCCGTCGAGAGCGGACCCGAACTGACGCGGGCGCTGGCCGAGTTGGAGCCGGACATCGCCGTGGTCGACGTACGCCTGCCGCCCTCGCACACCGACGAGGGCCTGCAGTGCGCGCTGGCGGCGCGCCGGGCCAGACCAGGGCTGCCGGTCCTCGTCCTGTCCCAGCATGTCGAGCAGCTGTACGCGCGTGAGCTGCTCGCCGACGGGACCGGCGGGGTCGGCTATCTGCTGAAGGACCGGGTGTTCGACGCCGAGCAGTTCATCGACGCGGTACGGCGGGTGGCGGCGGGCGGCACGGCGATGGATCCGCAGGTCATCCAGCAGTTGCTGGCGCGGCGGCAGGGCGACGGCCGGCCGCTGGGGCGGCTGACACCTCGCGAGCTGGAGGTTTTGGAACTGATGGCGCAGGGCAGGTCGAATGCGGCGATCGCGGGCCAACTCGTGGTCACGGAGCGGGCGATCGCGAAGCACACGTCGAACATCTTCCAGAAGCTCGGGCTGGACGTCTCGGACGACGACAACCGTCGCGTCCTGGCCGTTCTCGCCTATTTGGACCAGGGCCGCTGAAAGGGTTCATAGGCAAGGGGGACAGGGATCGGCCCGAACCGTTCCCGAGTTCCGGATCCGCTGAATGATATTCAATAATTCCCGCTCAACTGCCGTTGTTTCAGGGGCTTCTGGACCCCTTGCGGCAGGATTGCGCCACGGAACTCCCATCAATTCCTGAGGCTTCTGAACGCCCCAGGAACCTCCTCCGTATTGAACGGAGCCGCTTCACCTCCTGCCGGGCGCCTCGATGCCCCCGCAAGGAAGCCAGAGGGAGTTCCATGGGACGCACGAACCGAAAACGCCGCTCCACGCTCGCCAACCGGGCGATAGCCGCATCGGCGGCTCTCGCGCTGGGTGGCGGCGGTCTGCTTGCGGCCAACATCTACGCTTCCGCGGGCGAGAGCAAGAACTCGACGCGGAACGCGCAGACGACCGCCGCCTCGGTGGCCACGATCAAATGCCCGGACGTCGGCCAGAAGCTGACCTCCGTGCCCAAGGGCGCCCGCGCCGGTGTCGACAAGGAGCTGGCCAAGCTCGACCAGCAGGTCACGGAGGCCTATAAGCGTCTTGCGGACACGCGCCAGGCCCAGGCGGGGGACCCCGGCTACGTCAACAACGCCATCCTCGGTCCGCTGAAGTCCAAGCGTGTCGCCACGCTCGACAGGATCAGCATCAACATCAAGCGCGCGGGCGGCAAGGGACCCAGGGGATGGGGCAAGTTCGCGGGCTGCCAGGGCGTACCCGCCGGCAACCCCACGGGTGGGGGCCAGGGCAACAACGGCGGCCAGGGCGGTAACAACGGCGGTCAGGGCAACAACGGTGGCCAGGGCAACAATGGCGGCCAGGGCGACAACGGCGGTCAGGCCGGCAACGGCGGCGGCCAGGGTGGCGACGGCGGTAACGGCGGTCAGGCCGACAACGGGCCCGTGGCAGCCGACTTCCAGGACATCACCCAGGTACAGCCGAACGGCGGCCCCAAGGGTGTGGGCGCCAACGGGCTCCCCGCGAACGGGGACACCGGCTCCACCGGCACCTTCACCACGAGCTGCGGCACCAACGAGAACGAGCTCCGCAACTCGGACAACGTGATCGTCGCCCCGGGTGTCAGCAACGGCGCCCAGCACCAGCACGACTACGTCGGCAACCAGTCCAACGACGCCTTCGCGAGCGACGAGGACCTGGCGAACGCCGAGACCACCTGCCAGAACCAGGCCGACAAGTCCTCGTACTTCTGGCCGGTGCTGCGGGTGCAGGACGGCAAGGACGACGTCGACGCGAACGCCGCCGGTGGCGGTCAGGACGGCAACGTCGGCACGATCCAGCAGGTCAGCGAGGCCCAGCTGAAGTTCGTGGGCAACAAGAAGGGTGATGTCGTCGCGATGCCGAAGGCGCTGCGCATCATCACCGGTGACGCCAAGGCCTTCGTCAACGGCCTCAACAACGCCAACACGAACTGGAGCTGCACCGGCTTCGAGGACCGCCAGCTGACGGACAAGTTCCCGATCTGCCCCGAGGGCAGTTCCGTGGTGCGCTCGTCCAACTTCCAGAGCTGCTGGGACGGCCAGAACATCGACAGCGCCAACCACCGCACGCACGTGGCCTTCGTCCAGGCGGACGGCACCTGCGCCAACGGTTTCCAGGCCATCCCCCAGCTGCAGGTCCGGCTCGTCTACGACGTGGCGGCCCCGCAGATCCAGGGTGACCAGATCACCAACGCGTTCGCGGTGGACTCCTTCCCGGACCAGTTGCACAAGCCGATCACGGACCACAACGACTTCATCAACTTCTTCGACGAGAACGAGATGAACGAGGTCGTGGACTGCATCAACAGCGGCCAGAACTGCACGTAGTCCTTACGTGGCAGCCGGGCGTTGAGCACGAAGAAGCCGGCGGTGGGAATTCCC